>JADFCT010000398.1 GCA_017161665.1 Candidatus Sumerlaeota bacterium | reverse complement strand
ATTCACTGGCCAGCGCCTCATCCAGCCATACGGAAAAGCGCTCGAGCAGCGCCTGGCGTGTGGAAGCCATCGCGTCCGCTTCCACCTGCTCAAAGGCGTCTGCCGAGGCGTCGTCCGAGGCTTCCGAGTGGCCATAGGCCTCTGGACTCAAAAGCGGATCCTGTTCCCATTCGTTATTCATTAACCTGCGCACCCCACGTTTGCCGGACCGACATCTCGGGATCAAACGTGTTTACGATATCAATTACTTATTCAGTAAGGATCGTGCCGCCCCCAACAACCTCCGCCAATATGAGCGACGAAAATTATTTTGTACCCGACCCCCAAGCGCGGTAAAGGGCAAAGAAGGGCTGGCATCGAATAATCTGTCATCGCTGCGTAAAAGCCCATGAATTGGTTGACCTGCGGCTGATGATTCTTTAAAAAAGACTAAAGATATTATATGGCAAAAATGGAGCGATGACCATGGTGAATCCGATCACACGTCGTGTCTTTCTCAAAAAAACAGGAATGGGAGCGGCGGGCTTGACTGCGGCCGCCTGTACGCCGGGCCTGCGAAAACGGCTTGGATTGAAAGGGATCGATCAACCGAATCTTCTGTTTATCCTCGTCGATGACCTGGGCAAGGAATGGATCGGATGCTATGGCGGCGAGGCCATCGAAACACCCCATATCGACGCCCTGGCCCGTGAGGGCATGATCTTCCACAACGCCTATTCCATGCCCCAATGCACCCCGTCCCGCGCCACGCTCCTGACCGGGCGGTATCCCTGGCGCACGGGATGGGTGAATCACTGGGACGTGCCCCGCTGGGGCGTGGGCTATTTTGACTGGCGCCAGGAAATCACCTTCGCCCGCGTGATGAAAAAAGCCGGCTATGCCACCGCCGCCGCGGGCAAATGGCAGATCAATGACTTCCGCATCGAACCACGGGCCATGGAAAAACATGGATTCGACGACTGGCGCATGTGGACGGGTTATGAAGCGGGCAATCCGCCCAGCGCCGAACGATACATGAATCCTTACATCCACACTCCCGAGGGCAGCCAGACCTATCCCGGGCACTTTGGTCCGGATCTTTATGCCGACGGGCTGATTCAATTCATGGAACAACACCGCGACGAACCCATGCTGCTCTATCTGGCCATGGCGCTGACCCACAGTCCCCTGACGTCTACGCCGGACGCGCCGGATATCAAGGCGCAGGACAAAACCGAGGTTTTCCGCCACATGATTCGTTACATGGACAAAATAGTGGGACGGTTGACAGCGGCTCTCGAATCGCTGAACCTCCGGGATCGAACGATTGTGATTTTTACCACGGACAACGGAACGGGCGGTTTCCGAAACCGACGGCAGGGGCGCATGGTCCGCGGCGGCAAGGCCCAAAAGACGGAAAACGGCGTCTGCAATCCCTTTATCGTTTCGTGCCCGGGGCGCGTGCCGACCGGGACGGAAACCGACGCCTTGACAGACTTCAGTGATCTGTTGCCCACCTTTGCGGAACTGGGCGGCGCTTCGTTGCCTGAGGGTGTCACCCTCGACGGGCACTCCATCGCGCCGGTTATCCTGGGACAGGCGAAGGATTCGCCGCGCGAGTGGATTCTGGCCATGGGCCATGGGCCGGCGACATTGGATGCCGACGGCGTGCGAGGGGCCGCCGACTACGCCGCCCGCGTGTTGCGCGATAAGCGATATAAGGTCTGGGTCAATGAAAAGGGCATCATCGATCGGTTCCATGACCTGAGCGTCGATCCCATGGAAGAGAGCAATCTCTTGAAGCCGGGCGAAAGCGACGCGGCGACGGCGCTCACAACGGATCAGCAAACGGCCTTGGCCAAATTCCAGAAAGCCGTGGACGCCATGCCTAAAAAAGACGCCCGCATCCGATACGAAAAACGTCCGCCCAATCCGTGGGACAAGAAAGCCGGCAAACGGCAGCCGGCGGGCTAAATAAGAAAGGTCCCGAAATCTGATTCCGCTCAAAAGAAAAACCACGGCTCCACGAATCGCTCGAAAATTCGTGACCATTCGTGCGATTCGTGGAGGGGGAGTATTTTGGTATTTATTGTTTCCCGTCAGCCTTACTGATCCTCCATCGGCCCCTTTTCAAAATCTGAAGCGTTCACCCATCCCGCCTGCACCTTTTCCCCGTTCATGGCGCGTTCGTGGAAATTGCGATCGGCCTTATTCGCATACAGGTATTGATCGAAGATGTCCCCCCGGCCCAGGATGCGGGGATCCTGTTGCTCCCGGAGTTCCTTTTCCATCTGCGCGCGCAGGGCTTCGGCTCTTTTTCTTCCAGACGGCCGATCGATCAGATTGATCATGCATTCGGGATCGGACGCGACATGATACAATTCCTCAGCGCCCCGTTTGCCGAAGGCGCCTTGCCAATACCGCGTATCGGTTCCCTCCCGCCGGGCTTTCAGGATTTCCGTCTTCGTGGGGCTGCCATCACAGTTCAGATAGCCGGTCTCCGGATTGCCCGCCGGCCAGCGATCGGTTTCGAAATTGCGAATATACAGATACCCATCCTTGACGATCCCCCGAATGGGATAGCCCACATCCCCGGGTCGCCCGACGTCATGCCGCTCTTTGCCAATGAGAACGTGATCGCGATCGGGATGGATCCGGCCGGGCTTGGTGGACTGGAAGATGTCGAAGAGGCTTCGCCCGGTGACGGGTTGCATTCCGACCTCTTCGACCGTCAATCCGGCGGCCTCCAGGAACGTGGGGGCAAAGTCGATGAAGCTGACATAATCGTCCACGATCCGCCCCGGCGCGCGAATCCCCCGGGGCCACATCATCGCCAGCGGCAGGTGATTGGAGTATTCATATTCCTGTCCCTTCGCCCGCGGAAAGGGCATGCCGTTGTCCGCCGTGACGACGACAATCGTATTGTCTAGGAGGTTGCGCTTCTCGAGTTCGGCCAGCATTTTCTGTAAGTGCTTGTCGAAATACTCGATCTCGAAGGCGTAGTCCAACAGGTCCGCCCGCACCGTTTCATTGTCGGGCCAGAAGGCCGGCACCTTATCGATTGCGTCTATGCTCTTGCCGCCCTTTTCAATGCCGGCGCGGAACTCATAAGCGCGATGGGGCTCGATGGAGCCGTACCAGAAACAGAAGGGGCGTCCCTCCGCATTGGCATCCAGGAAATCGGCGAAATTGCCTGCATAGTCGGAGTTGGAAATGTGCTGGGCCGGCGGCGTGGTCTTGCGGGCGTTATAGGCCTTGCCCAGGGGGAGCCGCGGTTTGCCATTGA
>JADFCT010000397.1 GCA_017161665.1 Candidatus Sumerlaeota bacterium | reverse complement strand
TTTCTGATCCTGATCCTTGGAATCTTCTTTTTCTCCGCTGCCCCATCGTCTCTGACCAAATCGGATCTGATCCAAGCTGTGGTGGAAAACGCCAGGAAACAGACCCGGATCACAAAACGATACGATCCTTCCTACGTTAACATCGACTATCCGCTCGGAGATGTGCCCATGGATCGCGGCGTCTGCACGGATGTCGTCATCAGGGCGCTGCGGGCGGTGGATGTGGATCTCCAGGTGCTCATTCACAGGGACATGAAGCGCCATTTTTCAAAGTATCCACGCAAATGGGGACTGAGTCGGCCAGATCCCAATATCGATCACCGACGGGTTCCGAATATTCGGCGCTATTTTGAAAGAACAGGAAAGGCGCTTTTTGTCACCGACGATGGTTCGGACTATCTGCCGGGGGACATCGTATCCTGGAAGATCCCCGGCAACCTGGATCATATCGGGATCGTCGTCGATGTGCCAGTAAGGGCCGCGAATCGATATGCGGTGGTCCATAACATCGGACGCGGGGCCGAGATAGAGGATGTATTGTTTGCTTTTGAGATCACGGGGCACTACCGGTATTTCCGTTGATCAATCAATTTTGAAGGGCAAATATCGACAATGCTCAGGAATTATTGACAACCCATTTGTATGGGTGTACCTATCGAGATCAATTCCTTTAACGCAGTTGCCTTAAAAACGATTTTCCAGAACGATTTAATGCCCATAACGCTTACGCTCATAAAACATTCGATTACTGAATGAAGAACCGGCAAAACCACAGCAGAAAATCAACAGGCTTGGATATCGGCGTACTTTCGAACCATCTTTGGGAAGCAGCCAATATCCTTCGGGGGCCGGTGGATGCGGCCGACTTTAAAACCTACATCTTTCCATTGTTGTTTTTTAAACGCATCTCCGATGTTTATGACGAGGAGATCGCCAACGCGCTGGCGGAGTCGGATGGGGACCTCGCTTATGCCCAATTCCCCGAAAATCATCGGTTCCAGATTCCCGAAGGGTGTCACTGGAAAGATGTTCGGGATAAAAGCGCCAACATCGGTCATGCGCTCCAGAAGGCCATGCGCTGCATTGAGCGGGCAAACCCGGATACGCTCCACGGCATTTTCGGCGACGCGCAGTGGACCAACAAGAACCGGCTTTCGGACGCCCTCCTCAAGGATCTGATCGAACATTTTTCGTCCCTGAATCTGGGCAACGAACACTGTCAGGCGGATATCCTGGGGCAATCCTATGAATACCTGATCAAGAAGTTTGCCGACCTGACCAACAAGAAAGCCGGAGAGTTTTACACGCCCCGATCCGTCGTGGCCCTGATGGTGCGCATTCTTGCGCCCAAAGCCGGGGAGACAATTTATGATCCGGCCTGCGGCACCGGGGGCATGCTCCTTGAGTCGCTCCATTATGTCAAACAGCAAGGCGGCGACGAAAACCTGATGCTCGGCAACCTCTATGGCCAGGAAAAGAATCTGACCACATCCGCCATCGCCCGGATGAACCTGTTTCTCCACGGCGCGGAAGATTTCTATATCGAACGGGGCGACACCCTGCGCCAACCCGCTTTTTACACCGGCGACAGCCTCGCGGTTTTCGACTGTGTTATCGCCAATCCGCCGTTTTCTCTTCAAAAATGGGGAGAAGAAGTCTGGACCAACGATCCATATGGTCGAAAATTCGCCGGTCTTCCCCCCGCCAAATCCGGTGATTTCGCCTGGGTTCAGCATATGATCAAATCCATGGCGCCCAAAACGGGCCGGATGGCGGTGGTCCTGCCCCATGGCGTGCTGTTCCGAATGTCCAAGGAAGGCAAAATTCGGCGGAAACTGCTGGAGATGGACATCCTTGAAGCGGTCATCGGTTTGGGACCCAATCTGTTTTACGGGACCGGGTTGGCCGCCTGTATTCTCGTTTTCCGCGAAACCAAGCCGAAATCCCATCGGAAAAAGGTGCTCTTTATCGATGCGTCTAGGGAATTCAAAACCGGACGCGCCCAGAATGAGCTGCTGCCGGAGCATGTCGATGCGATCCATCGATGGTGCGTCGATTACCAGGATGTGGAAGGGGTCTGTCGAATCGCTTCCATTGATGAGATCCGGGAAAACGATTTCAATTTGAACATCCCGCGATATGTCGAGCCCGTAATCGAAGAAGAATCCATAACCGTCGGGGAAGCCGTGGCCAATCTCAAAAAATCCCTGGAAGCGGCCTATGCGGCGGAAGACCGGCTTAAAGCATTGCTCACCGAAGCCGGGCTGATGCCATGAAGCGGGGACGGATCACCCAATCCCAACTGGAATCCTACCTCTGGGGCGCGGCCACCCTGCTGCGGGGCTATATCGACGCCGGAGACTACAAGCAGTTCATTTTTCCGCTGCTCTTCTACAAGCGGCTGTGCGATGTCTACGACGAGGAAGTGGCCGAAGCGCTGGCGGAATCCGGCGGAGACCAGGAGTACGCCCTTCTGCCCGAACAGCACCGGTTTCAGATACCGGACAAGGCGCACTGGAAGACCACCCGAACCAAGGTCAAGAATGTGGGCAAGGCCATCCAGGACGCTTTGCGGGCCATCGAAAAAGCCAACCCGGACACCCTTTACGGCGTGTTCGGCGACGCCCAGTGGACCAATAAGGACCGTCTGCCGGATCATATGCTTCGGGAGTTGATCGAGCACTTCAGCTCCCAGACGCTTTCGGTCGCCAATTGCCCGGAAGATGAACTGGGCGTGGGCTATGAGTTCCTGATCAAGAAATTCGCCGACGACTCCGGCCATACCGCTGCCGAGTTTTACACCAACCGAACCGTCGTCCATCTGATGACGGAGATGCTCGAACCGCAACCGGGAGAGTCGATCTACGATCCCACTTGCGGGTCCGCCGGCATGCTGCTATCCGCCGTGGCGCACCTGAAAAGCCGCGACAAGGAATGGCGAAACCTTCGTCTGTTCGGCCAGGAGCGCAATCTGCTGACCTCCGCCATCGGGTGCATGAACCTGTTCCTGCACGGCATCGAAGATTTCCATATTGTCCGGGGCGACACGCTCTCCCATCCCGCCTTTGTCAAAGGCGACCGTCTTCAACAGTTTGATGTGGTGTTGGCCAACCCGCCCTATTCCATCAAACAGTGGGACCGCGACGCCTGGGCCCCCGATCCATGGGGACGAAACATCTACGGTACGCCGCCCCAGGGACGCGCCGATTACGCCTTCTGGCAGCACATCATCCAGAGCATGAAGCTCAAAACCGGACGCTGCGCCA
>JADFCT010000396.1 GCA_017161665.1 Candidatus Sumerlaeota bacterium | reverse complement strand
CTGACCCAGGGCTCCGCTCCCTATCGGTCGCTCCACCCTGGGCTATTATGTGCCGCCCCTATCGGGGCTTGGCGGATGTTCAGATCCTAAGACACGGGCCTCAGGATCTCGGAAAAAATATTTCCCCTTTTTTGACTCTGTGTCTCTGTTGTGAAAAAAATTTACCACAGAGTCACAGAGACCACAGAGATTGTTGGCCTTTGGAAGTTTTGACCAACATCCGAACGGGATTTATTTATTTCCACAGGCCTTATCCGACAGCGCCACCGCGCCCCGGTTTGTTTTATGGCTTCGCGCCTTCGCGATTAGCGCAACCATCTTCTTTTCCTTCTATTCTTCATGGTTTAAAAAACTGCCACCGTCGGCGCCGGCGGCCCTTTGCGGATGGACTCAATCCGTCTCAACGTCGATGGACAACAGTTGAATCTCGCGGGCGCCGTCGAGATGCAACACCGCCCCCCCACAACGGGGACAAGGATCAAACGGCTCGGCCAGCGCGCCGGATGCGCCACAGTCACCGCAGGTAAAATTCAATGCTGACCGTTTGATATGCAACGTTGCGCCGGCCGCCCGCGTGCCGGACGCTAACAGCGCAAAGGTTTCACGAATCGCGTCGGGACCGGCGCACGCCAGGGGCCCCATGCCGAGATAGATGTCACGGACCGGACCGGTCACCCCGGCCCGGTCCACTTCCTCCGTCACGGCATGGATCATCGCCTCCACCAGCGCCAATTCATGCATAGCCCTCAGCGCCTCTCACCGGGACGGTTTTTCGGACGGCAACGCCCGCCGGACGACTTTTCGCTGAGACGCCAGACGGGTCGACGTCTGTTGTTCCGTTTTGAACGCCGCCATCATGCGGGCGAGTTCTCCCGCTTTTTCGGTATTCTGTTGCGTATGCCGTGTCATGTCGCGCAAGGACTCTTCAACATTGGCAATTTCTTCGGCCAGTTCCCCGGCCTCTTTTGTGTTGTTATCCATAAGCAACCGCGCGCGCCCGGAGTGTTCCTCGACGGCGGAAAAGACGGCGCTCGTCCGATCCACCAATTGACTGTTTTCGCGGATTTCGGTCACGGTTCTTTCAATCATCTTGCCGGTGTCCCCTGCCGCCTGCGCTGACCGCTGCGCCAGGTTGCGCACCTCTTCGGCCACCACCGCGAAACCTCGGCCCGCCTCGCCGGCCCGGGCCGCCTCGACAGCCGCGTTCAGGGCGAGCAGATTGGTTTGAAAGGCGATTTCATTGATCGTCTGAACAATTTGTCCGATCTGACGGCTGGCCTGTGTCAATTCACCCATGGAGCCGTTCAGCCGTTCCATGGACTCACGCCCTTCTTCCATGTTTTGGGAGACCGACTGCATGATCCCCAGGGTCTCCCGCGCGTTATCCGCGTTTAATTTAATCGCCTGGGCCATATTCGAAATGGCGCCGCTGACTTCGTTGACCGTGCCGGACTGTTCGGTGGTGCTGTCGCCAACCGCCTGGGCCGCCTCCTTGGAGGAGGCGATCACGCGATTTAAATTCTCCATGAAGCCATTGAACAAATAGGCCAGTCGGCCGATTTCGTCTTTGCTGTGAATGGGAATGCGACAGGTGAGGTCGCCCTCGTTCTTCTCGAACTGTTCGAGGGCGCCAATAAACAACGTCAATGGCCGGGTGACAAACCGCCGCACAAAAATGACCATCAGGATCACCAGAACCAGGACAATGGCGGTGGTCACAATGGCCGTATTGCTCATGGCGCTGGTCCGCGCCTGCGCCACCGCTTCTTCGGCTTTGACCTGCGCGTCGGTCAGGGCCGCGGCCGAAAAGCGCAAATGCAGCACACCGCCCACCTTGCCGGCGATCCAGTCCTGATGGCAGCGGATGCAGTCAGGCGTAATCATATCGGCTTCGTACACTTCGATCCACTCTTCCGATAGAATCGGCTTTTGGATCCGTTCACGGAATGCTTCCGGCTCCTCCTTGAGGAGTTGCTCCAGTTCCGGATCGATTGTTTCCCCGATGAATTCCTCGTGGGAGGAATGGGTCACCACCCCGTCTCGACTAAAGAGAGAGAACTCTTCCAATCCTTCGATGTTCCGCTGCTGTTCCAATATCTGGGTGAATTTTTCCATTTCTCCCCGTTCCAGCGATCCGGCCACGGAATTGGAGACCAGTTCAAAGACATTATGAACGGCCACCAGTTCGCGCTCTTTTTGATTCGCGGCGTTCTCGGCGGCAAATTGGGCCAGGTGCGATGTGTTGCGGTGATACTGAAAAAACTGACCCGTGGACACGACGACCAAAACACCGGCCAGCAGGGAAAGAATCAGTTTGGTATGTAGTTTCATCGTTTCGAATCCTCCCGGCTGACGGACTCACTCTTTCGATAGAATGGGAAAGCCTTGTCGCGGGCGAAACGGTCCGATGCGCAGCCAATACAGGGCGCGCCGGCTTTGATACAGGTGTTCGCGCCCGTATTCCAGTGACGCAGGGCACAATCGGCATGGGTATTGGGGCCCAGACAACCCAGCTCAAACAAACAGCCCTCATCGGAAAAATGCTTGGCAAAATGTTCGCGTTCATAATCGGCAAAACGCGGACACTGGTCATGAATCGTGCGACCATAGAACATCACCGGACGCTGCATCGTGTCCAGTTCCGGCAGGCCGAATTTCAATACATGGGCCAGCGTGCCCACCAACCAGTCCGGATGACAGGGACAGCCCGGCAGCCGAATCACCGGCTTGTTGATGCGTTCTTTCTCCAGAAATTCGGGCAGGGAAACGGCGCCCGTCGGATTCCCTTCCGCTGCGGGGATGCCTCCGACGGCGGCGCAACTGCCCACGGCCAGAACGGCCGTCGCAGACCGCGCGGCGCGCGCCACGATTTTGCTCATCGGCTCATGATTCATCAGACACGCTTCGGGCATCCCGGCGGGAATGGCCCCTTCCACAGCCAGATAAAAACCACCTTCTTTAACCGCGGTGTTCACGATTTCCATACACATATCGCCCGTCGCCGTGGACAACGTCGAATGGAACAACAGCGTGATATATTGTGTCAGGACTTCTGCCGGGGCCGGGCTGCCACTATTGAGGAAGGATACGGAACATCCCGAGCAACTCAATCCCTGAAGCCATAATACCGGCGCGGCGCCAAGGGATAACTCTTCCAGCGCCTCCGCCAGTCGGGCGGCGGCGCTGGAACCCAGCCCCATGAGCGCCGCCAGTCGGGCGCCCTGCTTCAAAAAATCCCTGCGAGTTGTTTGCGTCATAACCAGACCTCCC
>JADFCT010000395.1 GCA_017161665.1 Candidatus Sumerlaeota bacterium | reverse complement strand
GGCTGGTTCGTACCGGTTGTGGTCGGCATCGCCGTCCTGACCTTTATTATGTGGTCGATCTGGGGACCGGAGCCGGCAATGGCATACGCCCTGGTCAACGCCGTCGCCGTGTTGATCATCGCCTGTCCCTGCGCGCTGGGATTGGCCACACCGATGTCAGTCATGGTCGGCGTGGGGCGCGGCGCCCAGGTGGGCGTCCTGATCCGCGATGCCGAATCGCTGGAGGTCATGGAAAAGATCGATACGTTGGTGGTCGACAAAACCGGCACGCTGACCGAAGGACGGCCCAAGCTGGTTAGCGTGGAGCCGGCGCCGGGCGTCGAGGAATCTGATTTGCTGAAGCTGGCCGCCGCCCTCGAGCGCGGGAGCGAGCACCCGCTGGCCGCCGCGATCGTCCAGGGAGCCGAAGAGCGTTCGATTGCCCTTGGCGAGGCTAAGGAATTTGATTCGGTCACCGGCAAGGGTGTTCGGGGCCGCGTCGAGGGCCGCGCCGTGGCCCTGGGCAACCGGCGCATGATGGAGAGTGAATCGGTCGACCTGGGCCCCCTGGCGCAGCGGGCGGAGGAACTGCGCCGCGATGGCCAGACCGTCATGTTTGTGGCCATTGATGGCCAGTCGGCGGGCCTGCTCGGTGTCGCCGATCCGATCAAGGACTCGACCGACGAGGCCGTGCGTCTGCTGCATGAGGAAGGCATCGAGATCATCATGCTGACCGGCGACAGCCGCACGACGGCTGAGGCTGTGGCGCGCAATCTGGGGATTGATCGGGTCGAAGCCGAGGTCCTCCCCGAGCAGAAGAACGACGTGATCCGTAAACTGCAGGACGAGGGACGCATGGTGGCGATGGCCGGCGACGGCATCAACGACGCGCCCGCCCTGGCACAGGCCCACGTGGGCATCGCCATGGGTACCGGCGCCGACGTCGCGATGCAATCGGCCGGCATAACCCTGATCAAGGGCGACTTGCGCGGTATCGTCAAAGCCCGCCGCCTCAGTCGCGGCACAATGCGCAACATCCGGCAGAATCTGTTCTTCGCCTTCATCTACAACACTTTGGGCGTACCCGTGGCCGCCGGCGTCCTTTATCCGTTCTTCGGCATTCTGCTGAGTCCGATCTTCGCCGCCGCGGCCATGAGCCTCAGTTCGGTGTCGGTCGTCGGCAACGCCCTGCGGCTGCGGCAGATCAAACTCTGACCGCCCTACCGCAGTTATGGGGGCAAGCGCCTTTCGCTAAGGGCAACGGAAAATAATAAATCGCCAAAAACCATCGTCGGCGATTTCACCGGCGAGACGCCCGGTGGACAATCCCTCCCTTGGGATCATTCGCTTCCGGCGACCAGGCGGCAGCGGACAACGTGGCCGGGGGTTATTTCTTTGAGGGCGTTGTCTGCGATCCGGCAGGCCGCGGTGGCCTGTGGACAGCGGGGCGCAAAGCGACATCCGGTGGGATAGGCGCGGGGATCGGGGGGGGCGCCGCCGATGGGGGCGATCCGTCGTCCCAGTTCGGCGCGATCCAGTTTGGGAATGGAGGCCAGGAGGGCTTGCGTATAGGGATGGGTTGGATTTTTGAAGAGCGTCCACACATCCGCCCGTTCGACAATTTGTCCCGCATACATGACCGCCACGTGATCGGCCACTTCGGCGATGACGCCCATGTCATGGGAGATGATGAGAATGGCGGTGTGAAATTCGTCGCGCAATTGCGACATGAGTTCCAGGATTTGGGCCTGAATGGTCACGTCCAGGGCGGTGGTGGGTTCGTCGGCGATCAACAGGGCGGGCCGACACGCCAAGGCCATGGCGATCATGATGCGCTGGCGCATGCCGCCGCTCATTTGATGGGGATATTCGCGGGCGCGGGCGCGGGGGTTGGGGATGCGCACATGATCCATGACCTCCACGGCCGCTTCCCAGGCCTCGCGGCGATTCATGGACCGATGGAGTCGAAAGACCTCGGCAATCTGGGCGCCGGCGGTGTAAACGGGATTGAGTGACGTCATGGGTTCCTGAAAGATCATGGCCACATCGGCGCCGCGAATCCGGCACATCGCCCGTTCGCTCCGGCCCACCAGTTCCTGGCCCCGCAGGCGGATGGAACCGCCATCGATCCAGCTGTTGGGCTGAGGGGTCAGGTTCAGGATGGACAGGGCGGTCAGGCTCTTGCCACAACCGGATTCGCCGACCAGACCGAAGGTTTCCTGACGGTCAATGGCGAAGCCGACCGTGTCCACAGGCCAGGCGAGGCCCTGTGGCGTTCGAAAGGCGGTGCGCAGGTCATTGATTTCCAGCAAGGGCGACGTGGACGAATCGTCCAGCCCATTCGTCATGTCAATACCTCCGGCGCCGATCGTCGTGGTTGAATATTTCGCGCACCTTGGCTTTCTTGCGCTTCCGAGGCCCGAATCCCAGGCGGCCCCACAGCGATCGCGCCCGCCAGCGCCAGAGATCCAGCCCGTCCCATTTGCCTTTGGCCGCCCAATAGCCAATCCCCGCCCCCGCCAGATGGGCGTAGTTGGCCACGTCCGTCTGATAGGGGCCGATGAGATAAAGGACGTCAATGCTGACCATGATGATGACCAGCCAGCCGAGCTTGATGGGAAAGATGCCCCACACGTAAACCAGGACATGGAAATAGTAAATCGCCGCCATAACAGCGACGGCCATGACAGCCCCCGAGGCGCCGAGCATGGGCCGCGGGTCATTGAAATACAGGATCAAATGGAGCAGACCGCCGGCGGCGGCCGCGATCAGGTAGATTTGCAGAAATCGCGAGCTGCCGATGCGCTGCTCCACCATCGGCCCCAGGAACCATAGAAAGAGCATGTTGAAGAGCAGATGGCCCGGCGCCTCGTGACAGAAGGCATAGGTCACCAGTTGCCAGATCATCCCTCGGCGGATATCGCCAGCGTAACATTCCAGCCAGGCAATGGGATTGGCGCCCAGCGGCCCGCTGAAGATCCAATAGATCAGGAACAGCGCGATATTAATGAGGAACATCACGCGGACCACCGGCGTCAGATGACGGCGGAGGAATCGATGGATGTCGTCCATAACGTTCATTCCAACCCTCTTTTTCCGAAGAAACGAAATAATGAAAGACCCTATTTTCAGCCGGGATGGGCTGTGGAGTCAACGGCGGAGATCCCGTGTCCGGGCGCGCTCGGCGCACTCCGCAAAAAGATCGTTGAGAACCAAGGGGGCGCCCCGTATGCTATTTGCCCGAGATGCCATATCGGGACCACGAACAGGGACGAGCATTCACGATGAAGCGT
>JADFCT010000394.1 GCA_017161665.1 Candidatus Sumerlaeota bacterium | reverse complement strand
GTAATAGCAGGAGCCGGCGGTGTCCAGCTGTCCGTCACCGTCCGTGTCGTATTGTCGGTGCGAGACGGGGAATCCGGCGCCAAAAAAGTCTTCCTCGGCCCAACCGGCCACGCTGTGAGGACGGACGAAGGTGAAGTTTCGGTCATCGCGGGCGCCCAAGGCATCCACGATGACATTGGCAATGTCCCAAGTGACCTGACCGCTGTTCGGTGAATCCGGCTTTTCGGGGTTGAGCGTAAAGGTGAAATCCAGAAGGTCATCCCCGTTGAAGTCGTTGACGTTGGGGTGGGAGTAATCGAAGGCGCCGGAGCCGGAGCCGATGGATTGGAATGGCCAGATAGAGCGCCCGGCGTTGGAGTCGCCGCCGGAATAGCCATTGAACATCCCCAGTTTGATCACGGAGCCTTGAGAACCCGTGGGACGATAAACCAGCAAATCCGAATAGTGGTCATGATTCACATCGGTGGAGGCATAGTCCGAATAGGAGAGTTGATTGACCGTGATTTTACCGGTCTCTTTGTCGCTGGGCGTGCTGAAGCCGCTTTCCGATGCAAAAAGGCTGGACGCCCGGCGCAGGCTGTACCCCTCGAAGACGGGCGTGGTGTTGGACTTCACAAAAGGCTCGGTCATCAACAAATCCACAAAGCCGTCATTGTCATAATCGGCCACCGTTTCAAGGCGGGGGCGCTCCGTTGTGTTTGGCGCCACACGCGCCAGCGTCCAGGATGAGCTATAGGGCGGGGCGAAACCGCCATCCAGGCTGGAGATCATGCTGAGGTTGGTTTTCGTTTCGTATTCCCCTTGGGCGCCTGTGTCGTCATAATAACTATAGACCAAGAGCAGATCGGGCCGTCCGTCGTTCGTGAAGTCTCCGCGCCCGCGGCCTGATAAATAGGGGAGGAAATGGCAAGTCAGATACGATGCCTCATCCATGTACGAAACGCCAGCATCCTCGTCGGCCTGATCCATCGTCTGGCGCCACAGTTCCGTGCCCCAGTAGCCGTCGTAGCACGTAATGACAAAAGCCCCCAGACTGGTGGGGCGGGTGTTGTAAACCAGGAAATCGGGATAGGCGTCCGCGTTCAGGCTATAGTCAGACCAGACAATCGTCGGTTGGGAAAGAGAATCGACGGGGATTTCAAAAACAGCCTGTGTCGTCAGTGCCGATGTATATTGATCCAGACGATGAAGGATCAGGTGTTCGAACTCGCCGCTTCCCGGCACGGGCGTGTCGGTCCCCATTACGATGAGGTCCAAACTGTCCGTCGTCACCCCGCGAGGCATGTGAAGGGATTCGGGGACAAAAACGCCTGGCGAGGAAAGAATATCCCGTCGCGCCGTCTGATGGGTTTCGAAATGTTTCGTCGGTTCGGTCGTGGAGGTGTCGATGGCAAACAGCCGGATGGCATGGGCCTCGGGTTCATCATAGTGAGCCATCAGGTAGTCCGATAGACCATCCTGATTATAGTCCAGATAATATCCCAAAGGCTCCAGGCGCGAGGACGCATCCACGACCTCATCGTCGTAAATCCAGTTCAGAACCATCCCATCTTGAACGGACACAGCCATGTCCGCCCGAACACCGTTTGGGGCCAAAATAGCTGACACAATGACCAGAGCAGCGAACACCGTTTGAAAACGCATGAAACATTCTCCTCACAGGCGTCCGGGACGCCCTTGTCTATTTCCTGTCATTATTATGGGACGGGAACGGCGGCTTGTCATGTGCGAAAGGACAGATACCGGTCGAATCACGATGGATCGCGAGTGGGGGAGACGTCGGACGCACGCATCGTTTTCTGGAAAGCGATCCATTCGTCCCGATCGGCCCAGCGTGGCTTTGGCGTTTCAATCGTGTTGGCGAGTCGCCGCAGGATGGCCCGCCAGAGTCGTACCTCAAATTCCGAGATGGCCGAGTGACTGAAGAACCGTCGCAGGTAGCGCATGGTAATGTCGGGGTTTTGGGGGTTCAGAAACTTTCCGACTTCCAGACAATGTTGCAATTGGCCATACATGTCTTCCAACTGTTCATGGGGCGCGGGCGGATCGGGCGTCACTGCGTCGCGTGCCGCCGGTGGCCAGGCGCCGGTGTCCAGCGCGTCAATAACCACCTGATGGAGTTCAAACAGCAGAATCGAGGCAGCCATGGATAAATTAAGCGATGGCAATTCTGCGCATGTCGGGATCGTGGTGATGATTCGGCATTGATCCAGTTCCAGGTTCGTCATGCCTGTGGTTTCGTGGCCGAAGACCAACGCGACTTGCTCGCCGCGGCCGATGGGCTCCAGAAGTTTTTGTGTCGCCTGGCGGGGACGTAGCGGGATACGGTCCGTTGTGCGGAAGCGCGCGGTGGTTCCCAAAGCCACGGTACATCCCGTCAGGGCCTCGGCCAGTGTGCTCACCGTCGGGGCCTGTTCCAGAATAAATTCCGCCGACCGGGAGCGTCGTCTGGCTTCATGACTCAGGTGATCTGCCCCGGGATCGACCAACACCATCGTATGGGGGCCGAAATTCAACATGGCCCGGGCAATCGCGCCCACGTTGCCCGCGATCTGGGGGCGGCATAAGACGACACGAATCTTTTCGAATAACGCGCTGGTCGAGCGTCGGGGGGTATCCGGTTGAGTGTCCCTGGCTGATTGAGAAGGGGATGCGTCCAAGAATAAAAACCTCACAGTATGTTGAGTTCCGGTTGGGCGTCGCCGGCCTTACAGTTCGGGAGACTATATAAATCCCACGCGGAAGATCTGTAAAGCCCTTTCCCGGCGCGGGGCGGTTACGCCGAAGGCTTCAAAGGGCTGATGTACAGAGGGAACGGTGTAATCTTGAGATCATGGGTCGTCGTCAGTTTTCTTTCGCCCCCAAAGGCGTCGATCACATGACAAGGGCCCAGATCCTGGTTGAGTGACGCTTCGCCATTGACGGTCCAGACTGTGTAAAGAGGCTGGCCGTTGCGTTCCCATTCCAACAGCCAGATGCTCTCATCTTGACAGGGCAGCCGGCGCGCGCCCCCTTCAACCCCTTCCAATTGTCGTATCAGCGTTCCATAGGTGTGCCAGGAAGGCTTGCGCGAAAGATCATTCCGCAACAATCCCGAACAGGCGTGCATGGACGGTGTGCTGCCGATCTCGCGATACACGAAGACGCGGTCCACGCCATGGGCCAGACACAGCAGGACCACCCGGGGCAGGCGCGCCGCCTGGACCTGCTCGGTGGTTCCAAAGGGGCCGGCAGAGTCATAGCCGGTCTCCGTCATCCAGATCGGTTTGCTCG
>JADFCT010000393.1 GCA_017161665.1 Candidatus Sumerlaeota bacterium | reverse complement strand
GTGGCCCTGATCACGGGCTTCGCCTATGACGTGCATGGCGACGAAATGGCCAGCATGGGCGTGGACTCGGGTGACTATGACAATGACGGGTGGCTGGATTTTTACGTGACGTCCTATCAACGGGAACTGACGGCTCTGTATAAGAATTCGGGACAGGACTTCTTTGAGGACGTCACGCTCCAGACCGGCGCCGGCGCGGGAACCCTGCCCCATGTGACGTGGGGCAATACTCTGGCGGATTTCGACAACGACGGCGACCGCGACATCTTCGTCGCCTGCGGCCACCTCCAAATCCATATCGCTGAAATCGACGACACGTCCGAATATCGCGCCAAAAACCTGATACTTTCTAACGACGGCGCTGGAAAGTTTACGGATGTGAGCGCCCAATCCGGCGACGCCATGGCCGTTCAGCAAAGCAGTCGGGGGGCGGCTTTTGACGACCTGGATAACGACGGCGACGTGGACATCGTGGTGCTCAATTCCCGCGCCGCTCCGACCGTCATCCGCAATGACACGAAAAGCGATGGGCATTGGCTTCA
This sequence comes from Candidatus Sumerlaeota bacterium, assembly GCA_017161665.1. GTDB lineage: Bacteria > Sumerlaeota > Sumerlaeia > JADFCT01 > JADFCT01 > JADFCT01. The sequence continues at coordinate 2,732 of JADFCT010000393.1, read as the reverse complement.
GGTCAAGCTGCGCGGCTCCAACGGCAACACCTTTGGCGTTGGAGCCCACGTGATCGTCAAAGCCGGGGATTTGACCCTGATGGACGAAGTCCACAGTGGCCGCGGCTATCAGAGCCATTATGGCGATCGTCTCTATTTTGGGCTGGGCAAACGCGACACCGTCGATTCCATCACCGTCAAATGGCTCGGCGGCGGGGTTCAGACGGTCAAAGACGTGACGATCAATTCACTGCGGATCATTGAACAAACCGTTGGGAAGTGATGGGGCATCGAATGTTCGGGCGCGAAGGGGGGGGCGTCATCGGGATGGCGCCGTGGTGTCAGGCGCCAGATTGATCACCGTTTCGCCTTCGCGGACCATGTCGTTTTCCCGCGCCAGGATTTCATGGCCGATGCGAGTGGTTCGCAACAGGCGTTTCTTTTCCCGCCAGACCTTGAGTTCCACGTTGGTGGCGCGTAGTTCCCGCTCCAACGCGGCATAGCGGTTCGCCTCGGCCTGATAGGCGTTGAAATCGTCAATGGTCAGGGCGATGAAGATGGCCACCAGGGCCAGGATCACCAGGAGGCTGGTGGGGATGGAGCCCCGCCGGGAGCGGGGGGTGTGGATTGGCTTCATGATGAATTCGCATCCTTTCCGGGGTAACCGATCAGCAGGAATCAATGGTCAGCGAACTCGATCGCTCATTACGCAATGTCACGCGCGCAGTCGTCTTTTCATGCGCTGCTGAACGATAATCTACGGACCGGTCCCCGCCCCGTCAAGCGATACAACTCCTGATGTTTATTTTTTCTGATCCTCAACCACGGGATCATGGATGATAAATCGGGCGGGAGGAATGGCTCGCGGCAGGGTCAGAGTGATCGAAGCGCCCACGCCGACTTCGCTCTGGATGGAAATGGCGCCCCCATGTTCGCGCACGACGCGATACACCACCATCAGCCCCAACCCCGTGCCCGAAAACTTGGTCGTGTAGTAAGGCTCCTTGACGCGCTGAAGGTCTTCGGGGGCGATGCCACACCCCGTGTCCGACACGCTGATATGGACAGCCTTTTCATCACCGCGCACCCGGATTTCGATGCGCCCCTCCGCGTCCTCGGGGTCTTCGGCGGCGCCCCGTTTGGCCTCGATGGCTTCGATCGAATTCCGCAACAGATTCATCAGGGCCTGCATCATCTGCGGCTCATCCATGGGGATCTCGGAAGAGCCTTTGTCAAACTTGACGAACAGGTTAATATCTTTTGTGTCCAGTTCCGGCTTGAATAGCCCCGCCAGCTTTTGGATCAGGGGCTCCAGCGACCGAGACGTCAGTTCCGGCCGCGTGGGGCGGGCGGCGGTCAGAAACTGATCGACCACACTTCCCAGACGGTCGATCTCTTCCAGAATCACATTGATGGACCGGAGGTGGCGTTCGGGTTTCATCCGCTCGTTTTCCGGCGCCAAGGCCGAACGCTTGAGCAATTGGGCATGTATTTTCAACGCATTCAGGGGATTCTTGATCTCATGGGCCACGCCGGCGGTCAGGGTGGACAGCGAGGCGGTTTTCTCCGCTTCAATGCGCCGGGTCTGCTCGGCCCGCTGATCGGTCAAGTCCTCAATAATCAAAACATGGGCGGCCCGCCGGATTTCCGTATCCGGATCGGAAATGAGCGTCACCGACAGGATGCGTTCCTGGGGTTCGTGGATTTCAATCTCCTGGTGGTCAAAGTGGTTCCGGGAGCCGCTCAGCGCATACGCGCGCAATCGACTGAGAAGCGCGGGATCCAGATTCAAATCGAAAATACGTCCCTCGCTGCCCCGCTTGCGCCGGGTCAATCCCAACATCCGCCGCCCGGACCGATTGGCCCAGACAATGGCCCAATTTTGATTCAGCGCCACGACCCCTTCCGCCAGGCGGTCAAAGACCCCCTGCAAGAATTCGCGTTCATTGCGCAAATCCAAAATCAACTTCTCGATCTGCGAACGATCCAGTCGATCCAGTCGTTCAACGACTTTGGTGACAAACAGCGATGAGGTGATTTCGGGCATTCGATCGCATCCAATGGAGATCGCGTAACGGTTTTTAATTTAACGCATGAGGCCCCGCGAATCAAGGACGCGATGGGGCAAGCGCCTCCCGGGCCGGGGCGGGCGCCAGGACGGCTGAAAAAAAGGACCCCATCAGAGCGAAGAAGGCCCTTGACACCGAGCGGAGGGTTATAGAAGATTTCCCCCCTCAGCGCGGATGGGCCATTAGCTCAATTGGCAGAGCAGTAGACTCTTAATCTATTGGTTCGGGGTTCGAGTCCCTGATGGCCCACCACCACAAACCCCGCATGAATAAAGGCTAAAATCACTTTTCACCCCCCGCGCAGTTAGCAGGTTATTCAGCCTCTGGACCCATAATGTACCCAACGGATTTGAAAGCCATCCCGTCCAGCCGATGCCGAAAGACAGAAAAAAAGCAGCCCCAAAGAATGGACATGATACTCGACCGGTTATTCTAAATACTGGAATAATTATACGGCCATTTTTTAATCCCGCGTTTTCGCGAGCGCTTTGACCATCATAATTAGACCAAGATTTTGAGGTCGAGCCGTCAAGGTTTGAAGATGATCCTCAACGGCTTGCCACCCAGCCACGGCGCCTCGATCGGTTGCTGCAGTCGCTCGACTCCCAGCAACACGGGCGTGTGAGCGCGTTTTCGGATCCGTACCTCGAACTGTTTCCCATCGTAATGGATCTTGCCTGGCAT
>JADFCT010000392.1 GCA_017161665.1 Candidatus Sumerlaeota bacterium | reverse complement strand
CATAGCGGCGCGGCCCGAGTCGTCGATCTCCGTGGCCGGCGGCGTCAGCCGTCCGTCATTGCCGGCGGAGATCACCACCAGAATGCCGTTATCGACGGCGGTGTTGACTTTCTGTCGGGAAAAGGTATCGATGCCCGGATCGCCAGTGGTGCCCAGGCTCATATTGATGACCTTGACATTCAGCGTCGATCGCTTGCTCACCAGGTCATCCAAAGCCCCGCCGGTCCAGGAACTCAGTCCCGCGCCGGTGTTCGTAAAGGCCTTGGCGCCCGCCCACAGACAGCCGGGCGCCACGCCGCTGTAGGCATTGAAGCCGTCGCCCAGTCCCGGCATATTGGTGACGTTATTGACGATGACATAGTTCGTGACGCTGTTGTCGCCCGGACTCATGAGTCCGGCCGAAAAAAGGCGCCCCGCCGCGCCGGTCAGGCCGTTGGTCAGGTCCAGCGGTGAAGTCCCCGTGGCGCCGGAGCCATTGACGGTCCAGGCGCCGGTATCTTTCCGCAAGTGGTAAAGCGTGGTCGAGCCGCCGCCCAGCCAGGTGGCCGTGGAGTTGAAGGTCGGCGTTCCGGAGGGGATATGGAAGGGTTTGGGCTGGAAGTTATTGGCCACGACGCCGGTCAGGTTGCCCAGGTCCGTAAACTTCAGGGCGCCCCCGGATGCGCCGCCCACGGCCCCGGAACCCAGGGCGACGCCGGCCACGTGGCTGCCATGATGGGTCACATCGATGGGCGTGGCTTCGGCGTCGGTCGTATAGTCTTTCCAATAGGCCTGGCGTCCGGCAAAGTCCGTGTGGGAGGCGTCCAGGCCCGAGTCAATAATGGCGATGGTGATGGAACTGTCGCCGCGATAGCCCGTGGCGCCGGCGAAGCCGTTGGCCCAGACGGGGCGGATGCGTCCCGTCTGCGTGGCCATGTCCATGTGGAGGGTGACCTGGCGCGGCTCATCCACCTGGACCATCGAAGCGCCCAGCGTCTCGGGCAGCTCGGGCACGGCCACGAAGGGAACGCGTCCGTTCCATCCATACGACAGGGCGCGATACAGATAGGTGATTTCGCCGCCCATATCGAGGAAGGCGTCGATCTGCCCCTGGGTCACGGGTTGATTGAAAACAACTTCCACATCCACCATCAGTTCCGATAATTCAGTTACCGCGTCGTCGGCGCCGATGGTTTGACTCTGGGTGGCCCAGTGGACCACTGTATCGACTTTGGTTCGCAGCCGGTCGGCGATCCGGTCGCCGTTGGCGTCTTCATGAAAGGCCTTTGCAATCCGCGGGGCCACCGCGGGCTTCGGCGGCGGGGTGGGCCGCAGCGCGGGGGTGGCGGCCCGGGCGGGTGTCCCGGCGGCGCTCAGCGTCGCGGCGATGACAACAAGTATTCCAAGGGGCTTCATCCTTCGAAGCGCCGGCATCGCGCAGTGAAACATACAATACATCTATTTTTCTCCCTCAATGATGGATGATCCCAAATGAATCAATCGTCCTGTCTTTTCGTCAAGAACGCCGTCGGCGCAAAGCATTTGCCATGGGCGCGAATTTGTTTGAATCGAACCCAAGACGGCAGGCATACTCTTTCTTTTGCGGTCAGGCGCCCCGGCCTTGTTTTTGACTTAGGTTTTGGGGCCGCTTGCGTTCCCTGAGATGTTCACGCCGGCGCAGGCGCCGATCCCAAGGAGGATGATGCAGGCCATGAGCCACACGCAATCCATTGAAGCCCGGCGCGCGGCGCGACGCCGCAAATACCGGATACGCCGCGAGGCCTTTCAAAACGCCCCGGACCCAGGCAATGATCAGGCCCTGAAGCAGGAGATTTCGGCGCAAACGGCCGAAATGGAGCGCCTGACACAGATGCTGACCCTGTCGCAGGAACAATGCCTGCGCGCCCGTTCCGATCTGGAAAACTTCCGCAAGCGCGCGAATCGCGAACGGGAAGAAAATCGCAAATTCGCCATCGAAGGCTTTGTCCGCGGATTGCTCGAAACCGTTGACAATCTGGAACGCGCCATCCTCGGCGCCGAGCAAAGCCAGGATATCAAGGCCCTCCATGAAGGCGTGGCGATGATTCATCAGCAATTCGTTATCAACCTGCAACGGCAGGGCGTCGAAACCATCGACGCGAATCCGGGAACCCCGTTTGACCCGGCCCGACATGAAGCCGTCGCCATTGAAAGCAACGACGCATACGAAAACGATACCATTGTGGCCTGTTTCCAGGCCGGTTATATCCTCAACGGTCGCGTTTTGCGCGCCGCCAAGGTCAAAGTCTCCAAAAAATAAGCGTCCGAATCCAAATACGGCTGGCCGATTTCAATCATCAACCTGCTGTTTTCGTATCGGAACAGTTCGCCCGGTACTTTAGGTAATGAGCGCATCTTTTTCCCCTCCCCCGTCCGTTTGTCGGTCTCCGGGGCCGTTGTCTCTCGATGGCCCCAACGACACGGGCTTCCGGATAGGGCAGGAGCGACCACATGACGACTTCTCCCCGCTTGTCGGATTTGACCGAAGAAGGCTTTCTGGCGAAACTGGCGGCCCGGCTGCCCCATCAGGCGCAGGGGTTGACCGTCGGCATCGGCGACGACGGCGCCGTCCTGGAAGGAACCGGGCGCGACGGGACTGTTGTGACCATGGATCTGCTGATCGAAGGCACGCATTTCACCCGCGAAACTCTGGGAACCCCGCGCCGGCTCGGACGTAAGTCCATCAGCGTCAACGCCAGCGACATCGCCGCCATGGGCGCCCAGCCCACCTTCGTCACAGTCGGCCTGTCCGCCCCGGGCGATTGGCCTGTCGCGTTCCTGGATGCATTATACGACGGCATGGCCGAGGCCTGCGAACGCTATGGCTGCCACATCATCGGCGGCGACACCACGCGCGGGCCGTCGCTTCATCTCTCGATCACCATGCTCGGAAGGCTGGCCGGCGGGGGGACGGGATTTCTGCGCTCCACTGCTCGGGTGGGCCAGTTCGTCTATGTCACCGGATGGCCCGGCGAAAGCGCCGCGGGCCTGGATGCGCTGCTGGGGCGCCATCCGGGGCGCGGGCCGTCGTCCGAAGCGCGCGCCCGATGGATCCGGCGTCATCAGGATCCCCATGCGCGTGTGGCGACGGGGCGCGCCCTGCGGGCCCTTTATGCCGATGCCGCTTTGGCCATGGTGGATGTGAGCGATGGGCTGGTCCATGATATGGGGCTGATTGCCCGGGCCTCGGGCGTGGGAATCGTCTTCGACCCTTTGGCGCTCCCGGTTTCAGAAGCCTTGCGGGAACTGGCCAAACC
>JADFCT010000038.1 GCA_017161665.1 Candidatus Sumerlaeota bacterium | reverse complement strand
TTGAGCGCGTCCGTCGCCGTGACATTGACCTTTCCCTTCAGGGCGCCCTTTTGGATCGTCAGCGTTTCCGGGGGGACCACATAGCGCGCCCAGCGCGGATCCAGGGCGTATTCGAGCGATCCTTTCAAGTCATAGGTCTTGAGGTTGCCCTGCCCCGATACCGTGATGGCGCCCGGCTCCAGTCCTTCCTGGGTGACCGTCGTCTGAAGGATGCTGGGGCCGAGGCGATCAAACGCCGGGGCGTCCAGATTGAAGGTTGTTTTGATGTCGGTCGCTATGGGCAGGTCATAGCCGGCGAAGCGTCCGGTCAATGCGGCCAGAGTCACTTCGCCATCGCTTCGGGCGGCGCTTTGACTGATGGTCAGGTTCACATCGCCCTGGAGGGTTCCCTGCCGGATATCGGCCTGTTCCGGGGGAAGGAAGGGCTTCGCCAGTCCGAGGGCCACATCGTTCATGGTGAGATGGATGTCCGCGGCCTGTTGCTTCAGATCGCCGGTTCCGGTCAATTGGATTCGACCGGCCTCGGCGTCGTTCTGACGCAGCGCGACGGTCGCTTCCTCGATGGTGACAGTGTTCAGCCCCGCCAGCGCGCCCCGGGCGATGACGGTCAGATCCGTGGGCGGGAGGGATGTTCCGGCCACGACGCCGCTCAGGCCGATCAGGGAGGTGGATGCCTGAAGGGCAATGGCCTGTCCGTTATCCTGGAAGGAGACCGTTCCCTTCGCGCTGAGTCGGCCGGCGTCCAGGCGGTGGCCTTGCGGCAGGGGGGCGAGGGCCGCATAGGCGGCCAGATCCAGATCATTCACGGCAAAGTCAAAGTTGATTTGTCCATCGACGGCGCCCTGGTTGGCCACAGCCCCCAGATCCAGGACCAGGGGCTGAGTCAGACGACCGGAGACCAACTCCGCCCCTTCCTGAATGGCGGCGATGGTAAAATCCGCTACTTCCAGTGTATTGGCGACGCCGTCATATTTTAAATCCTGAGAAACGGTCACATCCATGGGCGCAGTGGGCGTTTGAGAAATTTCGGGCACCCGCACGGAAAAGCGGTTCGCTGTCACCTGCCCCTTCAACCCCAGGCGCCGTCCCCCCTCGGAAATGGCCGCCTGCCAGTTGGCGGCGATGACGGTTTCGAGGAAATCAACCTCCTGATTGAACGAACCGGCCGGATTGAGGAACACGCGATTGACATCCCGAACGGCGAGATTCAGAACGCCCGCGCCCTGGGCCAGGTCATAGCGACCATCCACCGAAAGGACCCCGCCCACCCGGCCATTATGCGCCGCCTGGAGCGTCAGGGCTTCCAAAAGCAGAGCCGTGTCCTCGGGGCGCAGCGTGACCGCGCCGTTGATCTCATATCCTTCCAAGGCGTTTTGTTGAAACACCCCAACAAAATCGCCCATATAAAGGGAGCCCTTCATTTCCTGTGGGGCGAAATCCGCCCCGAGGCGCAGTGTGGACTCAAAAGTCAATCGCCCGTTTGTCACGTCCGTATGGCGTCGCGCGTCTTTCAGGGCCAGATTCAGTTGCAGCGACAGGTCTGCGTCGCGGTCCGGGGCCAGATGATCAAGTTCAAAATCCAATCCGCTCAGAACCACTTGCGCCGGTTCTTCATCCGTTTCCCCGAATTGAGTCACTGTCAGCGCCGCGTTGGAAATGCTGACACGGTCAATCCGAAAAGAATCGAAGGGCGGGGCGCTTTCATCCGTCCTTTTTGTCAGGGGCGCCTCCTCCGCCGGGGGTGACGACGCCATCGCCAGGATATCATCCAGACTGGTGCTGCCGTCGGGATAAATTGTCACGGCCAGTTGCGGCTGATCGATAAACAAGCCGTCCACTGCGATGGTCCCACCCAGTATGGCCAAAAGATTATAGCGAAGATGGATCCGCTGGCAAGTCAGCAGGGCCTCTGCGTCAGGATGAGCGGGATCGTCAATGCGAAGGCCCTCCAGTGTGACTCGTGAAAAGGGATCGACCTGGATCTTTTGCGCCGTTATCCGGCGATGGATCTGTTTTTCTGCCACGGGAAAGACAAAGGTCCGAACAAAATGGGCGGAGGTCAGATAGAGATAGGCGCCCCCGATCACCGCGCAAATCAGCACAAAGACAATCATGAGCCACTTGAGCCGGCGCCGTTTGCGTCCTCGGCCAGAAGGAGAGGGTGTCGATGATAAGGCGGCGTTGGATTCCGGTCTGTTCGATGGCATGATGTCACCTGCTTTCGCTCTCGCGAAAAAATGATGGATCGGGTTGAAAGGACCCTGGGCGCCTCGCCCCTGAAGATCCCCCCGCGACCACGGGCCAGATGCCCGCGCCCCATTAAATAAAAAATCTTCCGTTCGATTCAGTTGCGCCCAAGAGTATGCTCAATTTATCCTTTTATTCGGCGGTTGCGATCAATGGCAAATTCCGTGAAAGATTCAAAGGGACGGACACTTTCCAACGTCGCCAGCCAAAAAACGCGCCCGCAGTCTCGGCGCGCCCATGCGAGACGCCGGCGCTAAGTCATTTTCATGATGCATTTAATTCTAGGGATAAGAAAAGTTCATAACCATCGATGCCTGATCTATTCGACCAACTCAATGACAACGACAAAGGCGCCATTCGCCCGCGGCGGGCCGAGTTGTTGCGTCCATTGCCTCCCGAGCGTTTCGACGCTTTGTACGATCCGCTCCATCCCATTGACGGCGACCGCCCTTTGGCTGACCGTATGCGCCCCACCTCGCTGGACGATTACATGGGCCAGGAAAAACTCGTCGGGCCCGAATCCCTGTTGCGTCGGCTGATCGAACGGGATGAGCTATGTTCCATGCTGTTCTGGGGGCCGCCGGGTTCGGGAAAGACCACTCTGGCCACCTTGGTCGCCCGCGCGTCCCAGTCCAATTTCATCGCCCTGAGCGCCGTGGCGGCCGGCGTCAAGGATGTCAAGGCCTTCATTGAACAATCCCGGAAAGATCTCCGGGAAACCGGCCAGCGCTCGATTTTGTTTCTGGACGAAATCCATCGCTTCAACAAGGCCCAGCAGGACGCGCTCCTGCCCGCCGTCGAAGGCGGCCTGATCACGTTGATCGGCGCCACGACGGAGAATCCGTCCTTTTCCGTCATTGCCCCGCTCCTGTCCCGTTGCCGGGTCTTTACGCTTCAGGCCCTGACGGAGGCGCAACTGGTCCGTCTGCTCCGACGCGCCCTGGGCGATTTGGTCAATGGCCTGGGGGCGCGGGAATACGATCTGGAGGACGGCGTTCTGGAGACGATTGTCAGCGTTTCGGACGGCGACGCGCGTCGGGCGCTGAACCTGTTGGAACTCGCTGCCCGTTCCGCCCAGCCGGACTCCGACGAGGAGGCGCCCACGCCCCTGCGAATCGATCAGGCCATCATCAAGGAGTTGTGTCAGCGCGAACACTTGATTTACGACAAGTCCGGCGAGGAACACTTCAACCTGATTTCCGCGCTCCATAAAAGCCTGCGGGCCAGCGATGTCCAAGCGGCCCTGTACTGGTGCGAGCGGATGCTGGCTTCGGGTGAAGATCCGCGCTACGTGGCCCGCCGGATGATTCGCTTCGCCTCCGAAGACATCGGCATGGCCGATCCCCATGCCCTGCCCATGGCGCTGGCGGCCCTGGAGGCGTATCAGAATCTCGGCACGCCCGAAGGCGAGCTGGCCCTCATCCAGGCGGCCGCCTATCTGGCCACGGCGCCCAAAAGCAACGCCCTTTACATGGCGCAAAAAGGTATTCAGGCCGAGATCGCCCGCAGCGGCTCCCTGCCCGTGCCCTTTCATATCCGCAACGCCCCCACGGGCCTGATGAAGGAAATCGGTTATGGCAAGGGCTATGTCTATGATCACGACGCCCCCGATCGCTTCTCCGGCCAGGAATGCCTGCCCGACGCGCTCAAAGGGACTGAATTCTATGAGCCGGTCGAAATGGGCTTTGAACGCGACGTGCGGAAGCGGATAGAGTATTGGAAAGACCTTCGGAAGAATCGGCGTGAAAAGGGGAAATGAGAGGGTGGCTGTCAGCAAATCCTGACGGACAAACGCAAAGGCTTCGGGATTTGCCCATGAGCGGCTTATGGCGCTCACAACTAATTATGAAAATGACGGCAGGACACGGTGGCATCTTTTTTTGAACCATGAAGAATAGAAGGGAAAGAAGATGTTTGCGCAAAACGCTAAGGCGCGCCGACGCAAAGAATCCCGGGGCGCGGCGCCGCTGTCGGATAAGGCCCGTGACCCAGAAGCCAAACATCCGCCAAGCCCCGAAGGCGCGACGACGCAAAGAACTGTGGGGCAGGGCGCGATGATTTCGTTTTAAACGCTAAGGCGCGCCGACGCAAAGCACGCCGGGGCGCGGCGCCGCTGTCGAGGCCCGTGATCCAGAAGCCAAACATCCGCCAAGCCCCGAAGGTGGCGGCACATAATAGCCCAGGGTGGAGCGACCGACAGGGAGCGGAGCCCTGGGTTCGAGGAAGCGCAACAGAGGCGCCGGCGCGATTTTTGCCGCGTAGCGCGCAAAAAGCGTGACGGCGCCGACGGCCATCCGTCAGCGAATTCAAATGTTCGAACGAGGAACCGATGGAAGACAGACAACCCATCACGATCGGTGTGGTGACGCTCGGCTGCGACAAGAACACCGTTGACGCGGAGTATATTGCCGGACTGCTGACCCAAAAGGGCATCCACGTCGTTGAGGCCGAACGCGCGCCGGCGGATGTGGACGGCGTGGTGATTCTGACCTGTGGTTTTATTGATCCGGCTCAACAGGAATCGGTGGACACCATTGTAAACTGGCTGGATCGAAAAGAGGATCGCGACAGCGCGTTGGTGGTGGCCGTGGCCGGTTGTCTGACGCAGAACCGCGCCCATGAGATGGCCGAAGAACTGCCGGATATCGACCTGATTTCCGGCGTGGGGGATTTTGGGAGTTTATGTGAACAGGTGGCAAACCTGGCGCGCGCGCGACGGGCCATGCTGGCCGGAGGCGACGAAATCGGACGGACGCTGCCGATCATTCTGGATGACGAAATCGAGAAGGGGGACGGGGACGGGGAAGGCGAGTCGCGGGAGCCCAATGCGACGGTGACCGAGGCCACTCCCCGTGTGGCGCTGGAAGCCTCGGCGACGGCCTATCTCAAAATCGCCGACGGCTGCAACTATACCTGCGCCTTTTGTTCCATCCCCCAGATGAAGGGGCCTTATCACAGCGTGGCGCCGGACATCCTGATTGACGAAATGAAACAGCTGGTGGCCCGTGGCGCGCGCGAGGTCGTGCTCGTAGCGCAGGATGTGTCGGCCTATGGCATGGATCTCGACGGGCCGGATCGCTGGAACCTGTCGCGGCTGCTCCGCGAATTGTGCGCCGTGGAGGGTGATTTCTGGTTGCGAATCCTGTACTGCTACCCCGGCGGCCTGACGGAAGAACTCATCGCCGTCATGGCCGGGGAACCGAAAATCTGTCCCTATCTGGATATCCCGCTCCAGCATCTGGACCCGGGGCTGGTCAAAGCCATGCGGCGGCCGAACGCGGAACTGAAGGTCTTTGACCGGATCGACGCCCTTCGTCGCGCCATCCCCGATGTGGCTCTGCGGACCACGTTTATTGTCGGCTTTCCCGGAGAGGGGCAACGCGAGTTCATGCGCCTCCTCAATGGGCTCCGTCAGATCAAATTCGACAATGTGGGCTTCTTTCCTTTCTCACCACAGGATGGAACCACTGCGGCTGAAATGGGCGAGCAGGTCAAGGAACACACGAAAGAGGCGCGGATCAAGCGCCTGGCCCGGCGACAGGCGCAGGTGGCCGAGGAATTGGCCCAGCGGTTTGTCGGGCGGGATCTGGAAACCCTGGTGGACGGACGCTTCCCGGATTCGGATTTGTTCATTGGTCATACGAAATATCAGGCCCCTGAAGTCGATGGGATGATCCGCTTCACATCGTCTAAAGACTGGGCCCCCGGCGAACGGGTTCTGGTTCATGTCGATGCCGTGGATGGCTATGATCTTGTGGGTCATGTTCTGCCGGAATGAACGAGACCATGGCCTCCTGTTGCCTGATTTTCAATCCCACGGCTGGCCGTCAGCGCGCGCGGGCCCTTCGGCAATGTGTCGAACGACTCCGGCTACTGGGCATGGAAGGCCTGGAGGTTCTGGAGACGCAAAAGCAGGGCGACGCCTTGGAAATGGCTCGCGCGGCCAGCCGGCGGGGCGTGCAAGTCGTGATCGCCATGGGCGGGGACGGAACCATCAATGAAGTCATCAACGGCGTGGCCGGAACCCAGACGGCCATCGGAATGCTGCCGGCCGGAACGGTGAACCTGACGGCTCAGGAAATCGGCGTGACGCGGGACTGGCGCCGGGCCTGTGACGTGATCGTTCACGGGGAAACGCTGGCGGTCCCCGTAGGGCGGGTGGAAGTGGCTATGACGCCCGACATGGGCGCGCCTCGCGAAACACGTCGATTTCTGATGAATGCCGGCGTGGGGCTGGACGCCCATGCGGTTCAGCATATCAGCCGGCGGCGAAAGGACTATCTGGGAAAGGCGGAATATCTGGTCTCCGGAATCCGCAGTCTCTTTGCATACGCCTATCCCATCCTGCGCGTGGAGGACGAGGCGGGGGCTGTTCGCGAAGGGCATACGTTGATCGCCACGAACCTGGAAAGTTATGGTCTGCGCATTCCCATGGCCCCGGGGGGAGGACTGACGCAACCATGGCTCAACACGTGTCTGTACGGCAAAGCGTCGATCCCGGCCGTGGTGGGTGATTTTTTAAAAACGCTGGTGGGCCGACATATTCATTCACCGAGCGTGTCCTTTCAGCCCGCGCGACGGCTGACCATCCGTTCGCTCGGCGAGGCGGCGCCGGTTCAGATCGACGGCGACTTCATCGGCTACACCCCCGTGACGATCGAGATCGAACCGGGGGCCTTGCAATTGAAGGTTCCGATCGGACAGGACAGGAGCCCCACGGGAGCGGGCCAGGGCATCGAGCCTTGACGGCGTCGGGCCCCGGCCTTTAATATTGCCGGGACGCTCGTGTCACGGCGCCCGACTGAAATCAGATGGTCCTGCAAAACCAGGGACACAAGGAATTGTCAGACTATGCTGGATATCAAAAAGGCCATTCCCCATCGGGAGCCGTTCCTCTATGTGGACGAGGTGTTGGAGGCCACGGACGACCGGCTGGTCGCCGTCAAGACAATCAGCCCCGATGAGCCTTTTTTCAAAGGCCATTATCCGGACTTCCCCATTATGCCGGGGGTCCTGATCTGCGAGGCGATTTTTCAGGCCGGCGCCATTTTGCTGAGTGGACGCGTCGAGGATTCCGGACAGAAGGGCATCCCCGTCCTCACTCGCATTGGCGGGGCCAAATTCAAAGGCATGGTGCGCCCCGGCGACCGCATTGAATTGACGGCCCTGTTGATCGAACAGGTGGCTAACGCCTTTTACATGAAAGGCCACGCCGCGGTGAATGGGAAAAAAGTCGTGACCGTCGAATTTACCTGCGCCCTGGCGCCCAAACCGGAATAATAAACCGGACGGATTCACGCCAAAAGCATCAAAGCGTCAAAACTCAACCGAAGGGATAGAGGAACATGAAGAATTGGACACACTGGATCGGCCGCCTTGGGGCCGTGTTATGCCTGCTGGGGGCTGTCAGCGCCTCCGCGCAGACCTTATTGATCGAGGCCGAGGGATTGCAGGATCTGGGGGGCTGGACGCTGGATTCCCAGGCCATGGACGTGATGGGCTCTCCCTATCTGTTGGCCCACGGCATGGGACGGCCCGTGGACGACGCGCAGGGCGAATTTGAAGTTCCGGCCGACAAAACCTACGCTGTCCATGTGCGCACACGCGACTGGGTCGCCACGTGGGGCGCGCCCGGCGCGCCGGGGCGGTTCCAAATCCTTATCGACGGCAAACCCCTGGATGAAACGTTCGGAACCAAAGGCGCCGACTGGCACTGGCATTCGGGCGGAACCCTCGACCTCAAGGCGGGACGCCATACCATTGCCATTCATGATCTCACGGGATTCGAAGGCCGTTGCGACGCCATTGTCCTGACGGCGGAACCGGGATTCGTCCCCCCTGCGTCCGGCGATTCGCTCGCTCAATGGCGGCGCAAAATCCTCAAACAGGAAGGCCGTGTCGAGGACGCCGCGGCGGCCGTCGGCATCGACCAATTCGATCTGGTCGTGATCGGCGGCGGCATGGCGGGTTCCTGCGCGGCCATCTCGGCCGCGCGGCTGGGCCAGAAGGTGGCGCTCATTCAGAATCGTCCCGTTCTGGGCGGCAACAACAGCTCGGAAGTGCGCGTTCACCTGGGCGGCAATGTGAATCAGCCTCCCTATCCGCGCCTGGGCGATGTGGTCGCCGAACTGGATCCCGGCAAACAGGGCAACGCCAAGCCAGCGGAAAACTACAACGACGGCCGGAAACTGGCCGTTGTCCGTGGCGAAAAGAATATCACCCTGTATCTCAGCACACACGCCTGGGCTGTGGAACAGGACGGCGACCGGATCACGGCTGTTCTGGCCCGCGATCTCCGGTCGGGCCGGGAATGGCGCTTCCGCGCGCCCCTCTTTGCCGATTGCACGGGCGACGGAACCATTGGCTATCTGGCCGGCGCCGACTTCCGCGTCGGACGCGAAGGGCGGGACGAGACGAATGAGTCTCGCGCGCCGGAGCAAGCCGACCAGTTGGTTATGGGCGCCTCCGTCCAATGGTACTCCGTGGACGCCGGCGAGCCGACGGCATTTCCCGATCTGCCCTGGGCGCTCCCCTTTACGGAAGAAACCTGCCAGAAGACGATGAGCGGCGAATGGGACTGGGAGGCCGGACTGGATCGCGATCAGATCCTGGATGTCGAACGGGTCAAGGATCGGCTCTATCGCGCCATCTACGGCAACTGGGCCTTTCAGAAAAACCACAGCCGCGACAAGGCCAAGTATGCCAACCGCCGCCTGGGCTGGGTCGCCGCCATCAGCGGCAAACGCGAATCGCGCCGTCTCCTGGGCGATCATATCCTGTGCGAACAGGACATCGCGGAAAATCGCGCGTTTCCTGACGCCTTCGTCACCGCCACCTGGTCCGTGGATTTGCACTTCCCCCATCCCAAAAACGAAGAACAGTTCCCGGGGCATTCCTTCCGCTCCATCTATATTCCCACGCACACGGCGCCCTACACGTTCCCCTATCGCTGCCTCTATTCGCGCAATATCGAGAACCTTTTCATGGCCGGGCGCGACATATCGGTCACCCATGTGGCGCTGGGCAAGGTGCGCGTCATGCGCACCTGTGGCATGATGGGCGAAGTGGTCGGCATGGCCGCCTCGGTTGCCAACCGCGAGAAGACCAATCCTCGCGGCGTTTATGAAAACCATCTGGAAAAACTGAAAGCCCTGGTCGTGAAGGGAGTGGGGAAAGACTGATCCGAAACGGGCGTTTGACCATGGCCACACACCCCTTCAAGGCGCCCGCGCGGGCCAAGATCAACCTGTTTCTGGATATCCTGGAACGGCGACCGGACGGCTATCACTCGCTGGAAACGGTCATGGGGCCGGCCTGGCCGGTGGATGCGATTACGCTCTCCCTGAGCGATTGCCTCGGAGACGAAGGACGGGCTTTTACGCTGGAATGTTCGGATCCGGCCCTGCCCACGGACGACAACAACCTGGCCCTCCGCGCGGCTCGGGCCTTGCGTGAGGCTTTCCCCGAGATGTCGGGGGCCCATATCCGAATCGAAAAGCAAATCCCCATTGGCGCCGGTCTGGGCGGCGGCAGCGCGGATGCCGCCGCCGTCCTGCGCTTGCTGAACCAGGCCGCCGGCCTGGGGGCCTCTCTGGAAAAACTGGCCGAAATCGCCGCCCGCTTCGGAAGCGATACGCCCTATCATGTTTATGACGCGCCCATGTTTGCCGAAGGACGGGGTGAGCGACTGCGGCCGGTTCAATGCCGGTTGGAGGAAGGTGGATTCGTCGTGCTGTGTCCGGAGGCGGCCGTTTCCACTCCCGAAGCCTATCGTTGGTGGGACGAGGCGGGAATGCCCCGGACGTCGGCGCGGGCCGGGGATTGCATGGCGGCGCTGGAGCGGGGCGACTGGGCGGCCGCCATCGAGACCAGCGAAAATGCCTTTCAGGCCGTTGTGGAAGAGCGCGTTCCCGAGATCGCACGGGCGCGTCAGGCCTTGCTGGACGCCGGGTGTCTCAAAGCCGTTCTGAGCGGCTCCGGCGCATCGGTTTTTGGATTGAGTCCCACCTATCGGGAAGCGCAAGAGGCGGCGCGGCGCTTGACGAAACAAGGCTGTCGCGCCTTTGCCTGTTCCATGGCGGCCTGGCGCTGACACCACCTCACCCTCTATCGAAAAAAAGCGTCCCGGTCTTCCCTGTTTTGATCTGATTCCTTTTTACGCTCGTTTATGTCCCTTGAGTCCTTTCAGTCCCTTTAAAAACCGAGAAGCCCCCCCTGCCTTTCGGTCAAGGGGGACTTCCCGTTTTTGAGTTTTACCGATCGCCTCTCAATGTGCGGGCGATCGTTATTCGGCGAAATATTCCTTCAATCCATCCTGGGTGGCTTTCATGGACTTGGAATCCTGGGTCCAGTTGGCCGGGCAGACCTCGCCGTTTTGTTCAAAGTAACGCAAAGCGTCGAGAATGCGCAAGGCCTCGGTGACGCTACGGCCGAGGGGCAGGTTGTTCACGACCTGATGCTGGACCACGCCCTGTTTGTCAATCAGGAACAGACCGCGCAGCGCAATGCCGGCGTCTTCGATGAGCAGATCATAGTCGCGAGAAATCTTTTTCGTCGTGTCGGCGATGATGGGATAGGCGCAGCCCTGAATGCCGCCCTGGGAACGGGGCGTGTTCAACCAGGCCAAGTGACTGTAGTGCGAGTCGATGCTGGCGCCGATGACCTGGCAATCGCGTTTTTCAAATTCCGCCAGGGCGTCCTGGAAGGCATGGAGCTCCGTGGGGCAGACAAAGGTGAAGTCCAGGGGATAGAAAAACAGGATGACGTATTTCTTGCCCCGATAATCAGATAATTTGATGGTTTCAAATCTGTCTACGACGGCCGCCGTCGCTTCAAAATCCGGGGCTTCTTTGTTGACCAATACTGCCATGATCTTGATTCCTCTCTCGATGAATATTAAGTCCGTCTTGGGGTGCGCCTGTCGCAAACTTGTTGAAAGTCGCTAAGAATGTCAGGGCGCCTTGTTTGTGTGAATAGTCGAGGGCGTCGATTAATTATTACACCTCTTGGATGACGCCTTTTTTTTATCCGCAGATTGCGCAGATTTTCGCAGATCGACATTTCGGATCTGGATGGCCTCGTGGCCGGTCTGGCGGGCCGTTGTCGGCGCCGTCACGCTTTTTGCGCGCTGCGCGGCAAACATCGCGCCGGCGCCTCGATTGCGTTTCCTTTGCCCCCAGGGCCTTGCCCTGGGCTGTTATGTGTCGCGCCATTCGGCGCTTATAGAAGCCATTTCAGGCTCTGGACAAACACAAAAGCCCTATGGCTATGCGCCCACGAGAGAAAGGGGAATTATTTTCTTCCGCGTCCCTAAGAGTCCCCTCGGCGCCCGAACCCATCTTCCAATCCCCAGGGAATGGAAGATGGATTACGGGAGCCGAGGGTTCCTGGTTCGACGCTTGCCCCAAATCGTTTGGGCAAAGGTGTTACGCCGCAGCCAAATCCGGAGAAATGATGACGCCTGCGATAACAAAGACCCATCCCACGATCTGAACGAAGAAGGGAGGACCTGCCTTATCCCAGTGCAGAATCAGGAAAATAAACGAGACAATGGGGAGAAACAGGCAGGCCAATCCCCACAAGATGTTTTCCGAAAACGCCATGATCAGGAACCAGATTCCACCGATGAAGCAGATCAGCCCTCCGACCAACACGAGCAATGCGCCCATCATCTCCCTCCTTGATCCTCCATTTAGATATCCCGCCCAAATCACAATTGGAAGGGTTTTGAATCCGTCCCTATTCGAAATACTCAAGGGTCTCCAGGGCGTCGCGGGCCTGAGCGCGGTATCGCATGTCGCCGTCCTGGAGTTCCATGGCCCGACGGTAGAGGGCTTTGGCCTGGTCCAGGCGGCCAAGACTTTCCTCGATGCGGCCCATTTCGTAGAGGGCCTCGGCGAGAAAGCGCTCGCGCTCCTCGGCCTTTTCGAAGGGCAGCGTCTCCGTCATGGCATACCACTCCAGCGCCTCGGCGCGTTGCCCGTTGTTCATGGCGACTGTCGCGCATCGGCGCAGGGCGGCGATGCGTTCCCAACCGCTGATTTTCGTGTTCGACAAGGCTGCTTTCATCCGGGCGGTTCCCTTTTTCCGGTCGTCTTTTTCGAAAAGAAGCATCTCCGCCTCGGGCAACTGCATCTGATAGCGTTCCCGCTCGTCGCCCTTTGCGATCTGGTCATAGATCTGCTGCGCCTGGTCGTATTGTTTCTGCGCCCGGTGGATCCGGGCGATTTCCAGACGCGCCGGGACGCGCCAATATTCGCCGTCGGCGAGTTCCATCATTTTGTCGCAGAAGAATTGCGATTTGTCATAATCCAGGAAATCTTCCCGCGCCAGTCGGGCGGCCCAGCGCAGACCGTTCATTTCCTGCCATTCGAGTTTTTCGCCCGCCGCCACGGCGCGGGTCATTTCCGCCGCCGCCGCTTCGGCCTTGGCCAGAGCCTCCGTTTTTTGATTCTTCCGGGAAAGGTCTTCGGCTTCCTTGAAGAGGGTCGCCGCCTGTCCGGCGGGGATGGATGGAGCGGCGCCGATGAGGAGGAGCGCCAGCAGGGTCAGGGTCGCAATCGGTTTCATGGTCAGTCTCCTGTCACCAAGGTATAGAGGGCGTTCGCCGGCAGCGCAACCGACAGTTGGTCGTCCTTCCGCGTCACAGTCACCGCCTGCTCCATGGGCAGCCCATTGATGTCCAGGGCCACGGCGCGGCTCAGCGCGGCATTCGCGATGTCCACGGTGGCGTCCGTGTTTTCGATCAGGACCGGTTCGCCGCCCTTGCGCATAATCTGGAATCCGTCGTGCAGCCCGCCGTCCGCCTCGACGGAACGCTCACGGGCGATCCAGCCCGCTGGTCGCGCCACCGTTCCGGATTGAATCAACACTTTTTTCGAGGTCGCCAGAGGGCGATCATCCAGCGGCACGACGACCAGGGAGCCGTAAGCGTTTTTCGACCGGACCGTCACGTCCTTCAGGGCGATGGCCGGCAGGGTGTTCAGGAATCCGGCGACGCCCTGGCATTGGGGGGCGTTGACCGTATAGAGGCCCTTGCCATAATCAGTCCGGATTTCGCCTGTTACGCTGGTGAGGATTTTGTTCTCCTTGTCGATCAGGCGATCGAGTTCCGGCGCCACGCGATTATTGGCCGCGTTGCCGCCGTACTTGACCTGCACCGGTCCCACACAGAAGGCCAGGGGATCGACGGGCGTGGAGACAGACGACTCCACGGGCATTCCGCCCTGGTCGCGGTTGGGATCGTACACTTCGGTCTCGGCGATGAGGGGCGTCCGCTGGCGCCAGATATCTTCGAGGCTCCGTTCCTCATAAACCACGGGCGCCTTCGCCTCGGCGATATAACCTTTGCGGAAGGCCAGCGCCGTGGCGGGGAAGAGCCCCATCTGCATGGGCGTGTTATAGGCCCATTTGCCATCCCAGGCCCCCCACTCTTCGCCGCCCGAAGCGAACCAGTAAAAGGAATCCACGCCCGTCAGCGACAGCTGGCCGGCCACGACCAGCGGCCCTTCGGCGGCGTAGAGGTTGGGCGGGACCCACAGACTCTCGAAAATCATGAAGGGCCGCCCCACCGGCTGTTTCACATTCATGGGCCAGAAATAGGGGCGCTTGAGGGCCGACCAGTTTGTATAGACCTGTTGACTGAGAATCTGCCAGCCCACGTTGATGCCGGCATGGATGCCGCTGTAGTAGGCGTTTTTGCCAATCACCTGATTGGCCATGTAGGAATAACGCTCCGCGTCGCAACACAGAACCGGATCGACGGTCTTCCAGTTGCCCGCGTTGATGATCTGTTTGCAGCCCAGTTCGTCGCGCAGAAACGTTTCCATCTCCGCGTTAAAGTCACGCATGATTGTCGTATAGAATTCGAGTTGATCGTTCAGGCGGTTGCGGGTTTGCTCGTCCCAGCGCCCCGCGCGGTCGCGGGCGTCCTGGGTCATGAACCACATCTGCATGAGGCCCGCCGTTCCCTTTTCGGCGCTATCCTCGCCCCGCATGTCCCAGCCCGATTCGTAGGAGCGGTAGCGGGCGAAGGCCTTTTCCAGCGAACCGTATTTTTCTTTCAGGAAGTCGCCGAACATCCGGGTCAGCACGCGGCGGGGTTCGCCCTGAATTTGGGATTCCGTATAGAACAGGAGCGAGTCTTCGTTCTGGTGTTGAATGATGGCCAGGGCGGGGTCGTCTTTGAGTGGGATGCCCGTGTAGGGGTTGGGCGTTGTGTACAGTCGGCGGAGCCAGCCTTTATACATCTCCCGGACGGGCTGGTAAAAGAAGACGAGTCCCGTCAGGTTGCCGCCCTCAAAGCCCAGATCCCATGACGCTTCGTTGTCCGTGTGGGAGCCCCAGTAGGGGCTGATCGTGGAATAGATGCCCTCGTTTTTGAAGGCGGCCACCATGTACCAGGCGCCGTGGAGGTCCGTTTCGTTGATGGCGTCTCGCGTAACGGGCGGTCCCTCGCGCAGGGGGCGGGGGGGCAGGTGTCCATGGAATCGGACCATGTTGATGCCCCGTTTGGCCGCCCAGCGGGCGTGATGGGCCACGCTTTCTTTTTCCGTGGGGCTGACGATCTGATTCCCGTCACTGAAAGGAATGCGCCAGGCATAGTCCGATCCCGACCAGAACCGAATAGGCTGGCCATCGCCGCGAACCAACGAAGCGCCGTCGGGGCTGAGCCGTATGAAGCCATGTTCGCCGGCGACGGTTTCGTTCAGGTCGCGCAGGTCGATGGGCGAGGGGGCGAAGGTGTCCCGCGTCTGCGGAAAGGCCCAGGCCGTCGCCGGATCCAGTTCCGGAGCGGTCTTAACCCGTTCGTCGGGTTTATAGAACAAGCGGGGCCGGAACCGGAAGCCTTCGGCGGCCCAGACAAAGCAATCGACGGCGGCAAAGCCCTTGTTGTCCTCGCCCGGTTTGACGACGATGCGCAGGCGGTGGTCGCCCTGGGACAGTTCCATTTCCGGTCCCTGAATCCACGCGAGTTGATGGCGGTTGGAGCCGTCATGGGAGGCATACGTTTCATCGAAGACTCGTCGCTCGTGATCGAGGGTGTCGCGATGGGCGCGATCGTCGTC
>JADFCT010000391.1 GCA_017161665.1 Candidatus Sumerlaeota bacterium | reverse complement strand
GAGCGATTATAACCAACGGGCCTGGTATCATGCGTATGATGTGACGGACATGCTGCATGACGACGCCAACGCGATCGGCGCCGTGGTCGCGGACGGTTGGTATGCGGGGTATGTGGGTTATGGTGTTCTGGTTGGCTATGGTCCGAACAGGGCCGGTCGTTATTTTTATGGCAAAACACCCGCCTTCCTCGCCCAGCTGGACATCGAGTATGCCAACGGACAGCGCCAAACCATCGTCACGGACGCTTCATGGAAAGTGACGGATAGCGGCCCCTGGCGGGAGGCGGATATTCAAGGGGGCGAAACCTATGACGCCCGACGGGAAATGCCCGGGTGGGCCGAAGCCGATTTCGATGACAGGCAATGGGACACCGCCATTCCGGCCCGGGACAATCCCCCCGTCCAAGCCCTCTATTCAGACGCCGGCGGCGACCGTTGGGTGGACCTGAGTTTCCAGCGCCCCGAAATCCTCCAGTCGTATTCGGCGCAACCCATTCGAATCACTCAGGAACTTCCCGCCCGCACGGTCGTGGAATTCAAACCCGGCATCCACATCTTTGACCTGGGCGAAAACATTGCCGGCGTCATCCGCCTCAAAACCAAAGGCCCCGCGGGAACCCGGATCACGCTGCGCTTTGGTGAAATGCTCCATCCGGACGGACGTCTCATGACCGAAAATCTCCGCAAAGCCCGCGCCATTGACACGTATATTCTCAAAGGCGATCCGGAAGGCGAAGAATGGGTTCCACGCTTCACTTATCATGGATTCCAGTATGTGGAAGTGACGGGACTCCCCCACCCCCCCACGCTGGAAACGATCACCGGCCTGGTCCTCCATAACGATACGCCCTTCACCGGCTCTTTCGAATGTTCCGATCCGGTCATCAACCAGCTGTACCGGAACATTGTCCGTACGCAGCGCGCGAACTTTGTGGAAGTCCCCACCGATTGCCCGCAGCGCGACGAGCGCATGGGGTGGATGGGGGACGCGCAAATCTATATTCGCTCGGCCACCCTCAACGCCGATGTCGCCGCCTTCTTCACGAAGTGGCTGGATGATTTAGAAGAATCCCAACGGTCCTTTGGCGCTTATCCTGACTATGCGCCCTATCCCATGCAGCACGGCGGCAGCGGAAAGGCCTTCGGGACGGCCTGGATGGACGCGGGGATCATCTGCCCCTGGAACATCTGGAAAGTCTATGACGACACGCGCGTGATCGAACGCCATTATGACTCCATGAAACGCTTCATGGATTTCCGGGAGGCCATCAGTCCCCGCTTCGGCGGCATCGCCATGGGCAACACATGGGGCGACTGGCTGAATGTCAACGATCCCACCCCTATCGAATATGTGGACGCCTGTTACTTTGCCTGGTCGGCTCAATTGATGGCCGACATGGCCGGCGCCATTGGACAGGAAAGCGATCAAACATACTACACGGCTCTTTATGGAAAGATCAAAGCGGCCTTCGCCAAAAATCACATCGGTCCCGACGGCGCCCTCACCGTCCAGTCTCAAACCGCCCAGGTACTGGCCCTGGCGTTCCATCTCCTGACGCCGGAACAGGAAACAATCGCCGCCAACCGACTGGCGGAACGGGTGGCCCAAAACGGCTACCGCATGACCACCGGCTTTCTGGGAACCAAAGAGATCCTGCCCGTCCTGTCCGCTCACGGCCATCACGATCTGGCCGTTCGCCTGTTTCAGAGCCGGGAGTTCCCCTCGTGGGGCTATGAGGTCGTCAATGGCGCCACGTCCATCTGGGAGCGGTGGGACAGTTACACCAAGGAAGATGGCTTCGGCCGTCACAATGCGGCGATGAACTCTTTCAGCCATTACGCCTTTGGCGCCGTCTGCGAATGGATGTTCCGAACCTTGGCGGGGATCAACTATGAACACCATCGGGATGACGTTCCGCGCATCACCATCCGCCCTCGTCCCCCCTCGCCTGGCAGCAATCCCGATCGGGAAGCCATCCATTGGGTCAAAGCCCACTACGATTCCATTCATGGTCGCATCGCCGTCGCTTGGGAAGTAAAGGATGGGATGATGACCTGCAACGTCACCGTCCCGCCCAATGCGGAAGCCCTTGTCATTTTGCCGGGAGACGATATAACCGGAAAGTCATATCATTACGTAAAGACGCAGACGATTGCGCCGGACGACAAAGACAGCGTCGCCATTCGTATTGGGTCGGGCGCCTATACCTTTCGCTGCCCGATTGCGGACAATAACGGCTCATAATCAGTGAGGGCAAACGCCCCTCGGCCCCGATGGGATCACTTTGGGATTGATACGCAAACAAGACTGTATCAATAATGCTTTTCAGATTATGAAGTCGGTATAACGTGTTGTTCGGCCCAACCGAGGGTTTCGATCACTTCCGCGCCGGCAGCCACCGATTGACAAGGACGCGCATCCATGTGTTTTCGTTTTCAGAGTATCCCCTTCGTGTTGGTGTTTTTGACGCTCTTCGCAAGTGGTTGGAGTGAGGCTCAAACACTTCGAATTTCCGAGTTCATGGCCTCCAATGGTTCCAGCCTTTTGGATGAAGACGGTGACGCCTCCGACTGGATTGAGATCTATAATCCCTCATCCCAAGCCGTGGCGCTGGCCGGTTGGAGCCTGACCGATCGACCAACCGACCTGGACCAATGGCGGTTCCCTGCGATGACCCTGGACGCGGGTGGCTTTCTGATCGTCTTCGCCTCCGGCAAGAACCGGCAGGATCCCAACGCGCCCCTGCACACGAACTTTTCCTTGTCCAGCGATGGCGAGTATCTGGCCCTCGTGGCCCCCGACGGCCAAACGGTTGTGCAGGATTTCGGGGATGCGTATCCGAAACAATTCCGGGATGTTTCTTATGGAATCAATCACACGGGAACGCCTCTCCTCAGTCCCGACAGGGAAGGCCTTTACGCCCTCCCCCCGACGGACGATCCGACATCCCTCAGTTGGACGCGTTCGGACTTTGACGACTCGCTGTGGACGACAACCTCGATGCCTTTGCTGTTTGACTCCGTGTCGCATCACGATCTGGTGGGACATTGGAAATTGAATGCGACCTCCTCGACCGTCCTCGCGCCCGATTCCCTGGGCGACCATGACGGTCGGATTTGGGGGTACGAACCAGCCTGGACCACGGCGACACCCACCATCGCTCCCTGGATCGACAGCGCGCTGCTTTTCGACAGTGTGCACCATTCGGTGGAAATCCCAAACTCCGAAGAGGCCTTCAACTTCGACACAGCCCTGACAATCAGCTGCTGGTTTCGCGCG
>JADFCT010000390.1 GCA_017161665.1 Candidatus Sumerlaeota bacterium | reverse complement strand
CCTTCCGCAACATCAAACTCCGTCCCATAAAGACTGAGGAATAATCACCGCCACCAACAAAAGTGGCCGGATGGGTTCTCACGATCAGCGTCTGATTCGGAGAACCCATCCGGCCTCTGTTGATACGTCATCCCGATGAGCAGGCGCGTTTACTGTGAGTCCAACGCCGCCTGAACGACGCGGGTCCAAAGCGCATAGCCTTCCGCCGACAAATGCAGGCCATCCTTCACAAACAGACTCGCGGGTGGTGGTGAACCGGCGGGCGCGTTTTTCAGCATCGGCGTGGCAATATCGACATACGTCAGGAGCGGATCCGACTCGGCCAGCCGGGCGATGCGGTTATTGGCTTCCGCAATGGGTCCCCACAGATTCCAACGGGCGATACTGGGCTTGATGGCGATAAAGCCGATCCGCGTGTCGGGAAGGGAACGACGCACGCTATTGACAAATGTGCGATAATCACGTTCCACATGTTCCGGCGACTTGCCCGAGGCGATGTCGTTATCCCCTTCATAAACAAAAATCATGCGCGGCGCATAGGGTATGACGATCCGATCAACGAAATGAATCAGATCAGAGAACTGGGAGCCGCCGAATCCGCGCCGGATGGTTTTGATATTGGGAAAATCTTCCCGCAGAGAATTCCACATCCGAATAGACGAGGAGCCTGTGAACAACACCGCCCCTTTCGGCGCAGGGGATGTAAGATCCGCTTTTTCAAAAGCGGCAATATCTTTCTCAAAACGGTTGGTGGGTTCCGTCAGACGCTGGACCAGGAGATCTTCGAAGGCGCCCATATTTTTCCATGCGGTGGCCACGCGCATTGTTTTGCCCTTCGGATCCTCGACCGTCATGCCGTCATCGGTGACCGAAATGTTCAGTTCCTCGATCTGAACCAAATCCTCGGCCCAGGCCAGATAAACAGCCTCTGTATCGAAAAGGGTGCTGCTGGCATGATTGGCCATATCCGGGTTCTTTTGCGCCGCCGCCCAGGCGCGATAGTTTTCGATAACGGCTCGCGCCAGCGGTTCCTTTGATTCAAGAACCTTCTTGTATTTTTCACCGCGCAGGTGGATCAAACCACATGTATCGAGTGGCGCGATCACCATGTCCCATGGGGCCTTAAAGACTTTCTGACACGAGGAGGCGTCGGCGCGCACATTGTATTCCGCCGCCGGTGTTTTATTCCCACCGTACCCCAGCCGCACACTGCCGTGCATCCCAACAAATCGCGCCTTTTCAGCGATCCGCGGCTCCCGTTCCAGAGCCAGCGCCAGATTCGGAAGGGGCCCAACGGCAATGACCGTTATGGGTTCGGGCGACTGCATAATCGTGTCGATAATGGCCTGAACACCGTCTTTGTATACTTTGCCCGGATATGTCGACAAATCATAATCCTGAATCCAGGCCGATTGCCGCCCCTCGCCATTGCCGCCGCCTGCGGCGAGTCCCACGGCGACATCTGTCCGCCCCGCAACTTCCAGCAACTTGGCCATGAGTTTGCCACGATAAATGGGATTACCATAGTCGCCGACGACCAGTTTTACATCCAATTCTGGACTTTTCAGCAAAAAAGCCAATGCCCAGGTATCATCGATATCATCGCCGATGTCCGAATCATAGATCACCGGGATCGGTCTCGGCTCCGCTGCCGTCGATTCCGCAGCCCGGACAGTGGTCATGGCGCCCCAAACGCCGATGGCGGAAACCAGGAACAGGAGAAATCGAAATCCTCTCCGCTCAAAAGAACAACGTCGCATGTTAAAATCCTTTCAAATGAAAAATGAGGGGGGCTCATATCCTCGCTTGCGCCAGGATAATGCTTTCGAAGACTACCGCCCAGCCGTAGGTCTGTCAATGCCATGGATCGGCGAAAATGGAAGCGCAGAAGCCAACTTCCTGTTTGCATCCAGGTCGAAAATCCTTTACCTTCTCCCAGAAAGGATTCTCCCATGCGCATCCTCCCAATCAGTCTTTCCCTCATTGTGTTGTCGCTGATCCCTTCCGCAACCAGCGCGGGGGTCATTGAGATAGCCACCCAGCAGCAGTTCGACCAGTACAGCGCCCAGCGTTTTTCTCCAGGCGACATCATCCAATTCAAACGGGGCAAGGAGTTCACGGGCATGTTTGCCCCCCTTGGCAGCGGGACGGAGAAAGCGCCGATCCGCGTCACCGCTTTTGGGAACGGCCCTGCGCCACGCATCCACGCTCAAGGCAAGCACCTCGCCGGTGTCCTGCTCCGCAATGTCGAATACTGGGAGGTGGGTGATCTGGAAATCACCAACACCAATGGAACGCCGGACGACCAGGGGGTTCTGTTCGGAATTTACGTTCTGGCTGAGGATACGAACGAAACACTCAACCACATTCACATTCACGACTGTTATATCCACCACATCAACGGCGAGGTGGCGGGCAAGCGACGCGGGGGCATTCATATCCATGTAAAGGGCGACCAACCCGCCCGATTCCACAACCTTCGCATTGTCGGCAATCGAATCGAGCGGATCGGCGGCGTGGGGATCGGCAATGATTCGCCCCATGCTCAAATCAATTTCGATCAGCCCGATGACCCCGGACGCCATGCCTGGACCGGGGTTTACGTGGCCCGGAACGTCGTCTCCCACACGGGCCGCAACGCCATCATCGCCCGGGTCAGCGACAACGCGGTCTATGAATACAACACGCTGGCCTACAGCAGTCGCCACGACACGGGACACAGCATCTTCAATTTTCACACCAGAGGCATTCGAATCCAATATAATGAAGCCTATGGCAATATTGGACCGGGCGGACAGGACCGCGGTGGATTCGACGCCGACTATAATTCCATGGATACCTATATCCAGTATAACTACAGCCACGATAACCAGTGGTTTTGTGGCATTATGAAACGTCCGAACCACAACGTCTTTATTCGATACAACCTCAGTGTCAATGATCGGGACGGCCTCTATTTTTACGGATTTGACTCGGAAAAGAAGGCGTCAAACATTCACATTTACAACAATACCCATTATGTGGGCGCGCACTTGGACGTGGAGGTTTTCTGTGAAGGCCGCACCCCCATCAACACGACCTTTGAGAACAACCTCTTTTACTTCAGCGGCAAAGGCGAATGGGGGCCCCATGCCCAAGGCGTCCATGTCAAATTCGACCATAACTTTTACTACAACATCCCCCCCCACCCCGCCGATAAAAACCCAATCGTCGGCGATCCCCTGTTCCGCAGTCCCGGCATGGCGCCCACCTTTATCGATATGACCACAAGAATAGCGCTCAGGGGA
>JADFCT010000389.1 GCA_017161665.1 Candidatus Sumerlaeota bacterium | reverse complement strand
CGTTGCTTGAGCGAACCATAGTCAGCCTCGAAACCTTCCAGCCGGGCCAGGTCACCTGTAATGACCGCTCCTTCGACTTCGGAAGCGTTGATCTGTTCGATCAGTCGAATGAAATTGTTGTGTGGCCCGTAAAAATGAAGCCCATTCGGAGGGGTTTGATCATCATTAACGCCAGTCATGTGGGTATCGGATACAAAAGCGAAGCATGCCTTCCCGTCTTGGCCCAATGCCTCACGACCGCTTCCGTAAACATAGAGCGCCGCCAGCGAGCCCAGGCTTTTAATGGTAAACTCCCGGCGATTAATCCGACTCTGATTTGTCTGCATCGCGATCCTCCCCTGCTGAAGTTTCAATTGTCTTTGCAACTCACCAACTGACGAACCGAATTGACCGGATATTGTTTGGGCGCAAATTAGAAGCGAATCGTTTCCGTTCTCGTCGGCGGCGTGTCCTGTTTCTGGGAAACCGCCTCGATCTTGCCGCCCTGGATGAACACCGGCGCCTGGGCCTTCAGGATCAGTGTAAACTCGTCACCATCCAAACGAAGCGATATGCGATCGCCCATAAGATTGCGGGCCGTCGGTTTGCCTTCCGTGATCCGGCATGTCACGGAGACCCCCTCCTGTGGAGTCCACAAGGCCAGAGCATCGTCCATCTGGACAGCATAAACCGGCGATTTGAAATCAGCGCGTCGCATCGGCGCGCCGCTGTCCAGTGTTCGACACACTGTGGCCAGGGCGCGATAGGCGGGCTTGGGGGTCAGATCCCGGCGCAAGACGCCGAAATTGTGTTCATTGTAGTAGGGATCGGTTCCGTCGCTCCGGAAATTATACCAACTGATGTTCTGACTCGCCCCGGAGGCGACAGCCGCAAGATAGGTCCGCGCCAGCAGCGTGGCCTGATCCCGTTCCGACACGCCATCCATCTGGGTGCTCCAGCCCATTTCCGTTATCCAGACAGGACGCCCCCCCACCCGTTCCGCCACGTCCTGGAGTTCGGACATAAAACTTTCTTCCACCAGTCGCTGGCGATAGGGATGGATTGTCAGCACATCGAAAGGCGCCCCGGCGTCCAGGCATTGCCGGATGAATTGCAGATCAATACCCGCTGTGCTGATCCCCAACACCTGGGCGTCGGGATCCTCTTCCTTGATGGCGGCATAACATTTCTTCAACAGGACCGGATACAATTCCCTCGGCCCCTTCCAGAAAAAGATATTCGGCTCGTTATACACTTCCCAGTGTTTGATCCGGTCCTTATAGCGTCGCACGACCACACGGGCCCAGGCGCAAAAATCCTCAATCCCCTGTTCGGTATACGGCTCCGTCCACCGCGACCAATAGGCCAGCAGCCCATACACGCTGATCCCATGGCGATGGGCCGTATCGACAACCTGATCATAGAATTCAAAATTGAATTGCCCCCGGGCCGGTTCGGTCCCCGCCCAGCTGAATTCCTCGCGGGACCATTTCACACCGGCGGCCTGCGCCATAGCGGCGGCGTGGTCCATTTGTTCCAACCCCTCGGGCGTATTTGGGTAGCGGTACAGATAAACCCCCATGCCCCAAGGCGAATCGGGTTCCAACGTCCCGGCGCCCGCCTCCGCCAGTGGCAGGGTAAATGTTCCCACGGCGCGCGCTGTTTCGATCTTTTCGGCGTTGAATTCAAAAGTCGCTTCCGCAAAGTTCAGATTCGGCGGGATGGATATCCCATAGAACTGGCGGGCCGGCAGGGCCAATCCCGGCAGAATCCAGTCCCGTTCCTCGCGGCGCAATTCGTCGCCGTCCCAATCCAGCAAGCGCATCGTCAACAGGCCGCGAATCGGTTCGCTTTGGAGATTGCGCGCTTCACAGAAGGCCCAGACGCGTCGGACCTTTTTTTCCGTTTCCCACCGAATACCGGTCAATCCCATCTGCGCCACCATGGTGACCGGTTCGGCCGATGGAATCCTGGTTTTACATCGCAACGCATAGAGACGAAATGCCGTGAGTGTGCTCGGGCCGTCGCCTTTATGGAAAGTCAACCCCACCCACCGGAGGGGCAATCGCACGTCGCCGTCACTCTGGCCGCCGCCGAAATCCCATCCCTCCGGCGGCGCTGGCATGATAAATCGATTCACACCGCCGTCCTGTTTGTCCAGCGTCCGTGAAAATCTTTGGAAATGAGAGCCCAATTGGATCTCGATCTGATTGCCCGGATGCCCACCCTCGACAATCAGTTCCAGTTCCTGAGGTTGCCCCAGCAAGGCGATGGATCCGCCGATGGCGGCCTGATCCGTCTGGGAAAAATCGACCCGCGCCAAACCGGGCGAAAGTTCACAGGCCCCCCGCGTCTGGAAACTGCGGCGGTCGGTGAAATCCGTCACGCGGTAGGTGGGTTCCATAAATGGGGAGCGAACCGTTGCGCCCGGCTCCATCGGACGGAGGGCAATAGCGTCAAAGCGAACGGCGCCGGCGTTCTGTACCAGACCGGACCGCTCAATCAGCAGCGCGATCTGGCGTATCGGTTGATGGATCTCGCCATCATCGGCGCCCCCCCAATGCGGTCCCACCCATCCCGACAGGCGGCATTCCATCGCCAACCAATCCGCGCTTTCGGCCAGGACGGATTTCTGATGGGTTTGGCCCGTATTGTCCACGACACGAACCGTCAGCGTGGCCTCCCATGGCTTGCGGACGCGAAAAGCGAGGGACTGAACGGGCAGCGGCGTTTCCAGCGAAGCGATGGCGGCAACGTAATTGCCGCCACCGGAGAAATCGTATTCCAAGACCAAGGGCCCATCCGCCTCCAGGCGGATCGCGCCGTCCGCGCCGGGAAACTCCTTCCCGGCGTTGAAGGACCAGGTCACTGCCGTGGGGCTGGACGCGCCGGTGGCCAGCAACGCCACGTCCCTCGCCTCCGGCAGAGCGTTCGCGCCAAGACCGCCAAACCGTCCAACCAGGCAGGCGACACCAACGATGATCCAAGCCCGTCGGCTCGTCCATTCATTCATACCGGATTCCCTCCCGTCAACAGCATCGACAAATCAAACCACTCGGGCGGACACAACAACTTCAGCCCTGTCAGGAAAAGCAGTGTGTATATAATTCGATGAAACCACCGTTCATTGACCCGATGGTTCATCCACAATCCCAGAAACACGCCAAGCGGCGCAAACGGAACCAGCCATAAACTCAGATGTAAATCGAAGAGGTTCTGCATACTGTAGGGGATGAGTTTGATGGCATTGATAATGGTAAAGAACCAGACCGTTGTGCCGACAAAGCGTTTTCGGTCAAACCGCTGGGG
>JADFCT010000388.1 GCA_017161665.1 Candidatus Sumerlaeota bacterium | reverse complement strand
GTACTGGCACTCACGGGAGGCGTATCGGATCATGCAAAAGCCGGTGAAAACGGTGACGATCCCGGCGATCACGGTCAGGCTCAAGACCGGAGACGCCGGCTCACTCATCAACTGAAACAACTCACCCTCCGGTCGGCTCGGCATGAGCGATTGCAGATAGTGCATGACGGTCCACATCTTCAACGTCGAGGGCAGATAGGGCAGCGCCGATTCCCACCCCAACAGCAACAGCGCGTAAAAGCCGCTGCGGAACAGCGAGCCCATCACCATGGCAATGGCCCCATAGGCCGCCAAGGCCAGCAGCATGACCAGGATCTCGCGCCCCAGAACCCCAATGCGCCCATTGGTGAACAGTTCCTCCCTCACAACCGACCAGCCCAGCCTCGGCGCGAACATGAACAAGTAAAAAGCAAGATAACTGATGGTTGTAATGGAGCCGGCCACGATCAGCGTCGTGGTCATCCGGCCCAGGATATGAATCCATCGTGGCGCCGGTTGCAGGAACAGATAATGCAGCGTCTGGTCGTCGTCCTCCTGCCGCATGATGTAAAAGCCGAAGATGTTCGCAGTGAAATAAACAATAAAATTCAGAAAGAACACATGCGCCACGCCCTCCGAAATCGTGTGGGACCGTTCGAGATCCAGCCAGTCAGGATTGGGCTGCGCAAAATAGGAAACCGCCACCGCCAGCAGCGGCAGGCTGTTCAGTCCCAGCACGACCCAGAGGAACTTCGACCGCCGCAACCGCAGGTAGGTCAACCACGCGCTGGCAATCAGCTGACGGGCCATTGTCGCCAGCCCATGGGAATGAGTCACTTCGTTCACCACACGACGCCTTTCCTAAACAATCAATGGCGCTCCCGCCCGGCCAGGTATTGGTAGAGAGACTGCATGTTCTCGTCCGCCATCACCACCATATCCACCTCAATGCCATGCTCCAGAATCATCGCCCCGAGATTTTGATAGAAGCGATCCGGATCCCGCGTGGACAGGGTCATGGACGATTCATCCTCAAAACGAACACTTTCCACGCAGTCGTCTTCGATCATCAGCGCGCCCAATTCCCGCAGGCGGTCACACCGCACCAGCACATGGAACGGATGGCGCCGCAAGAGATCCCGCACCTGCTGGACCTCGCCCTCGGCCATGACGAAGCCATTGCTCATCATCAGAATGCGGTTCGTCATCTGCTCGATTTCATGGAGGATATGGCTCGAAATCAGGATGGTTCGACCGGCGCTCGCGTATTCGGCAAACAGGTTCAACATCTCGTGCCGCCCCACGGGATCCAATCCATTAAACGGTTCATCCAGCACCAGAATCTCGGGTTGGTGCGCCAGCGCGAGCGCCACTTTGATGCGCTGCCTCATGCCCTTGCTGTAAGCGCGGATCCGGCGATGCCGATCCTCCACCATCCCCACCAGTTCCAGGGCCTCCCCAGTCGCCTGGCGCGCCCAGGCGGCGCCGCGTCCGTGAAGCCGCAGGAGCGAAACGAGAAATTCCTCGCCCGTAAAGGTTTCATAGAAATGATCGACCTGCGCGCAATATCCCAAACGGCGTCGGAACTCCGGATTTCCCCAAACCGGCTGCCCAAAGGCCTGGATGGTTCCCTGGCTGGGACGCAACAACCCACACAACATATTCATCAAGGTGGTTTTGCCCGACCCGTTGGGGCCGACGAATCCGGTAATGCCGGGAACCAGATCCACGCTCACGCGATTGACGCCCAGGACCTCGCCATACCACCGGGCGACGTCACGCGCCTGTACCACGGGACCCGCGCCCGTCAGGCAATCCGTTTCCTCAATGAGGGGTGCTTCGGGATTCGACATGATTTCTAAGCCTTGATCCTCCCTCATAGTATCCATTCAGACTCACTTACCGCGCATCTCGCACCGCAGTCGCCAGACGCCGGACCAGCAATCCACCCGCCAAAACCCACACCACCAAGAGGCCCAGCACCGTTTGCCAACCCGTCAGGATGTACTCTGGCAGCAGCAATCCCCGCGAAAACAAATACACCCCAACGGCTCGCCCCACATGCAAAAGGGAGACCGAGTAAGACGCCTCGCTCGCTGTCAAATTGTACAGGACGCCCCCCATAATGCCTGAGCCGATAAAATACATGGCGAAGGCCATGCCCGCATAACGACTGTTGGATGTAAGACTCGACGCGGCCAGGATCGTCAACGTCAATGTAACCGACACGGCTCCGCCATAGCCCAGAATCGCCCAGACCAGCCATGTCTGCTCCGCCCAGAAACTCGTCACCCAGTAGCTGTCGGCTGGCGCCATGGCGGATTGAAGACCAAAAAGCAACAACCCCTGTCCGGCGGTTAAAACGAAGAGCAGACCAAACAAGGACATGAACTTGCCGACAAAGTATTCCCACCGGCTGATGGGCTTTGACAAAAACAACACCACCGCATTGTGTCGCAGATCACTGGAGATCAGCCCGCTGCCCAAGACAAAGGTAAAGATAAAACAAAAGAACATCTGTCCGTCGATCAGGCGTTTGAAGAACTCCGCATTGACCGGACGGAAAAAGGGCGGCAGTTCCTGAATCCCCAGAATCCCTGTCAGAAAATCCTCATTCGCCAACAGATAAATATAAAACAGGCGCAACAGAAACTGGAGCCAGGAGAACGCGAACAACCAGATGAACATGCGCTTGGAGAACATGTCCAGATAGACGAACTTCGGAATGGCCATCCAGCGCGCCCAACCACCGAGCCGCTGACCTTCCCAGGTTTTGTATCGGTAGTCATAGATCGGCATTCGTCGCTCCCCCGGCCTCCCCCCGCAGATCCTCTTCCAGGATTTTGATAAAAATATCCTCCAGTGAATCGCGTTTGGCATAGTAATGGCGAATCTGAACGCCCAGGGCCTGAGCCGTCTCAAAGAACACCCGCGGCGTCATGGTCGGCCCCAGGAAGACCTGGATCACATCCCGTTTCGTCAGGCGGCAGTCGCAGCCCCGCCGGGTCAGCGCCGCCATGAATCCGTCCCGATCCCCCTTGACCCGCAGTTCATACAGATTCTGCTCCACAGTGCGCATGGCTTCGATACTACCACCGGCGACACAGCGTCCTTTCCTTAAAACAATCACCTCTTGACATGAATTCTCAATATCCTTTAGCAGATGCGAGCTCATGATCACTTTTGAATTCGAGTTCGAGATAATGTCACGAATCAGATTCAACATTTCCTCGCGCCCCGCCGGATCCAGCCCGTTGGTCGGCTCATCCAGAATCAGCACCTGCGGACCGTGGATCAGCGCCTGCGCCAGAC
>JADFCT010000387.1 GCA_017161665.1 Candidatus Sumerlaeota bacterium | reverse complement strand
TGGGGGCAGTCTGAAAATTTTGTCGCTCGATTTCGAGAAGGGCGAGGAATGGTACCAGTTGGAGGCGGCCGCGGATCAGACACCGGAGAAGGCGTATGAGCGGCAATGGGTGGTTACCATTCTGGACCGCGCCATGAGCCGGTTGCGCGAGGAGTCGGCGAAGCAGGGACGACGGAAATTCTTGGAACGGGTCGAAGATATGCTGGTGGGGGACCGTGGCAATGACTCCTATATCAAGGCGGCGCAGGAATTGGAGATGTCGCCGGGCGCTGTGCGGGTCAGCGTGTTTCGATATCGTCGCCGGCTCCGCGCGATCCTGCGAGAGGAGGTCAGGGAGACAGTGGAACGACCGGAGGATGTGGATGACGAGATTCAAAAACTTCTGACGCTTTATTAATTTTTCAATAAATCGTGTAACGTTTTTCATTTAAATCGTGAGAGATAGATAGAAGCCAGAGTTCGCCGCACACAATCTGTCGGAAGGATTCCTTGAATGGCGCAAGACAGTCTCCTTTGTTCACGATGTGGGCGCGTATTGCGCACGGGCGATTCCGAGAGCCGATGCCCCCATTGTTTGCTGGCGCTGGCCTTGTCCCCCGATGGCGGAGACGCCGGGACGCTATCGAATAAGGGGGATATGAGCGACTTGATTGGCCGATCGCTGGGGGCCTATCAAATTGCGGATATCATTTCCCAGGGTGGAATGGGCATTGTGTATCAGGCTTGGGAATGCAGCCTGGACCGGATTGTCGCTTTGAAGGTCTTGCGTCCCGAGATTTGCGCCGATCAGGCGTTTATCGAACGGTTTCGCCGGGAGGCGCAGGCCGTGGCGCGCTTGTCGCATCCCAACATTGTCCCGATTTATGGCATAGGCGAAGAAGGGGGCTTTCATTTTTTCGCCATGGAATTCATCCAGGGCTCCGACCTTGGTCACTATCTGAAGGAAAAGGGACCTCTGACCCCGCGACAGGTCTTACGCCTGGCGATCCGGATCGCCTCCGCATTGGACACGGCCCATGGCATGGGAATTGTCCATCGGGACATCAAACCGAAGAACATCATGATTGGGCCGACGGGACGGATACAGATCCTGGATTTTGGTCTGGCCAAGGATTGCGCGCTTCCGGGCGATATCACCCACGCGCATCAGTTCCTGGGCACGCCATCGTATGCCTCGCCCGAACAATGCGCCCGGAAACGGGTGGACGGACGGAGCGATCTGTATTCACTCGGCGTTGTGCTCTATGAGTGCCTGACCAATCGTCTGCCCTATGCGGCGGATTCAGCGGCAGCCTTGATCCGGGAAATCATGGAATTGGCGCCGCCGGCGCCCAGTCACTGGAATGACGAAATTCCGGACGAGATGGATGCGCTGGTTCTGAAGCTCATGGCCAAGGCGCCGGATCATCGCTTTCAAAGCGCCGCGCAGTTGCTCCAACAGGCTGAAACGCTGGAGAAGCGCTGGGCCGGCGGCTCGTCCAGCGGCCAGGAGCGTGAAGAGCGGATTGTCGCTCTGACCACGGAAATTCGCGGCGCCGATGAAAGTATCATGGGAGAGACGCTCGAAGCCTTTTGCGCGTGTCTGAGTCAGCATCATTTCTGCATCGACACACCACATGACAGCGAACATGCGTCCTTTCAAATTTGTGAGGCGACCGGCGATCATCCGATGGAGGCCATCCGCTGCGCCCTGGAATTGCAGCGGCGCTTGAAAGACCGGGAGCCGTCACACAGTCCCCAGGCCCGATGCGCCATTCACATGGTGACGCTCCGGATGGATCCGTCGGATTTACGCCCGGCCATTTCAATGGTCGAAGAGCGCCAAACCACGTTGAGAATGAATCGACGGCTCCTCGAACTCGCCGGATTCGGGCAATTGGTGCTGACACACCAGGCCTTCGATCTGGCCCGCCGGGCGCCCCTCGATGGGCCGGATGACGGCAAACTGACCTGGCTGGCCCATGGGCCTTATGTGTTCGACGCCATTGATGAGACGTGGGAAATCTTCGAAGTCGGTCTGCCCGGCCTCTCGCCCCTGATCCCCCCCGCCAATCAGGACGCGATCCATTCCGCCATTCGCCTCGGCGAGGAAGTCACCCTCGGCTGGCGACCGGCCACAGGACTCACCATTCCCGGCCGGCCCCACTGGCGAACCACCAAGAGCCTGGGCCAGGGAGGCTTTGGCGAAGTCTGGCTTATCCAACACGAAAAGACCGACGCCCAGCGCATCATGAAATTCTGTTTTGACGCCGACCATCTGCGCGCCCTCAAACGCGAAGTTATCCTCTTTCGGTTGATCAAACAGACCCTCGGCGACCGGCCGGATATCTATCGGGTGCTGGATTGGAATTTTGACCATGCCCCCTTTTATATCGAATCCGACTATACGCAAGGCGGCAATCTTGAGGACTGGGCCCATCGCCAGGGCGGGCTGAATCAAATCCCCCTCGCCATACGCCTCGAACTCATTGCCCAGGTCGCCACCGCCCTGGCCGCCGCGCATTCGGTGGGCGTGATTCATAAAGACATCAAACCCGGCAATATCCTGATCGATACGACCCATCCCGAAGGCCCCCAGGCGGTTCTCGCTGATTTCGGCGTGGGCATGGTGACCGACGCCAACGTCTTTGGCGAACAGAATATCACCGTTACCCGCATGACCCAACTGGTGGCGCGCGAAACCAGCAGTTCCCTGACCGGCACGCGGCTCTATCTCGCCCCCGAACTCCTGGAAGGCCAGGTCCCCACCGTCCAGACCGACCTTTATGCCGTGGGCGTTATGCTCTACCAGATCCTCTGCGGCAGTTTCCGCCGCGCCGTCGGCGTTGGATGGCAGCGGGATGTGGATGATCGCCTGCTGACGCGAGACCTGGCCGCCTGTCTGGATCATGAGCCAATCCATCGCCTGACCAGCGCCGCCGAACTGGCCATGCGACTGCGAACCCTCGATGCGCGCCGCGCCGCCCTGGAGGCCGAGGAAGACGCCAACCGCCAAGCCGCCGAAACACAGGCGCGGTTGATCCGCGTCCGCCGACAGCGCCGCTTGTTGGCGGGGGTTGCCGTTCTGTCGCTGATCTTCATGATCATCGTCGGCCTTTTCGCGCACAAGGCGGAACAAAGCGAACAAGCCGCCCGCCTCAGCCAGAAAGCAACCGAAAAAGCCAACGAACAACTCGAATACAATCTCTATGTCAGCCAACTCCCCCGCGCCCAGGCGCTGATCCAGAAACAACACTTTAGTGAGGCGCGGGAAATCCTGCTCCAGCAGAAGGAAGGCCTCCGAAACTGGGAATGGGGC
>JADFCT010000386.1 GCA_017161665.1 Candidatus Sumerlaeota bacterium | reverse complement strand
CGCGCCCTTTTCCAGCCGCATGGAGCCACCGAAGGACACATAGCGATACTCGGTCGGCAGATAGAATTTCCGTGTCATGCGTAGAACCGGCATGTTCAGGGGTTGGGGCGTTTCAAAGTTCAGGTGGCCAAACACCCCCATGTCGTCGCCGGGCAGGGTTTGGCGCAGCACGAGCCGAACACGAAACGCCTCGGAGCCGGCGCCGGAGCGGCCCAACTCAATCAGGCGCGCGCCATCGGCCTGGCGGATTGTCGGCTGAACCGGGGCGCCACGGACAAAGGCCGCCCAGATTTCCATGGGGCCCAGGTCTTTGGTTTGAGGAATGGCGAGTTCCAGATATTGTTCGCGGTTGTTTTGTATTTCAAAATAGATCTCATGCACGGCTTCGCGCTGCTTGCTCAAAACCGTCTCCATGTGCATTCGGCGCACGGCTGACCCCAGGACACTTTCAAATTCGTGGCGGACAAGGGTCAGCGATAAAGCCTGATCGGCGGGGTTGAAATAGCGGAAACCCAAATGAGCGCCCGCCAGGGAGCGGGGAAGTTCCTTGACATCCTGTCGCTCCAGGCGCTTGGCGTCTGCCACGCGCACCTCCAGATTCTCACCCCGGGAAACGGCGACATAACCGGTCTCGCGCGCCACACCGGCGGCGGAAACATAGGGAACCACCACGACCTGTTCCTCGCCCGGTTCGCCTTCCGTCAAGGGCATGTCGAAGGAGAACTTTAATTCATAGGGTCCGGTCACGCGCCGTTGCAGGCGAATGGTCCAGGTCGTCCGTTCGTCTTCTTCATCGGCGCCCGTCACTGCGGAGGGTGTTTTTTCTTTGATATCCGCATTTTGGAATCGAATATTCTGTCCAACGGAAGCGGGCAGACGAATCTGGAATTCATCCACGCTGGTAAACTCCACATTGTATGCGATCGTCGCCGAGACGCGCATGAGGGAGGGCTGGACTTCAGCCAGCTTCCACGTCTCACAGGTGATGCGCGCCTGCTGATCTTCTATTGACAGGGAGGCCCCATACTCTGGGGTGGTATATCGGTATCCCAAGGCAATCGATTGTCCCGCCACTGGTGTGAAATCCGGATTTTTCGTCAACTCACGGGCATCAACGGATTCCAGACCGTGTGAGTCCAACACATTGATCTTGAGGGATTCGGGAACCGCCAGACCAATGATACCCGTATCTTCTTCCGCCCCTGAAAAACGCAGGGGCGCCAAGGGAACCAGGCCCTCGTTCCGGTCGGCTTCGAGAGAAAGGGTAATCTCGAATTGATTGCGCTTCGCCGTGAGGAAACTCACCTCAACCCGGTCGCTGTCCTGGCGCGTGGCCGCCAGATCGTCGGCCGTCGCTTCCTTCAGTTGATACCCCGCGGGGACGTCAACGGCCACGGCGAAAACCCCATCATTGATAGCGGTCAGTCGATAGTGGGCGTTCAATCGAATTCGGTCCTTGTCGATTTGATACAGCAATGCCCCCGTGGCCCGGATGCGGGCCGGGATGCGCCGGCGCGAGAGCGTCAGGCGCCAATCGGTGAGGTTGAAAGTGAAATGGCGCGTCCGGGGCGAAGAGGCGGTGAGGGCGGGCGCCGGCGCGAGTCCTTCGGCCTTCTCCACCCATAAGTCGATGCCCGTGTCGGGGGTGATCGTAACACCGCCGGACCGCCAGGCGGCGTCCGCGATGCGGGCGCCGGTCAAAACGGGCGTTCCCTTTTCAAAAGGGGGAATCCCACCCTGAGGCGCCGGCAGCGAGGGGGTCTGGATTTCCCAATCCAGTTCCAGATCAAAAGGATCGTTGACCGCTCGAATCAGTTCCACCACACAAGCGGTTCCGTCCTGTTCAAGGCGCCAATCCTTGACATGATTTCCGGACAGATTGACCAGTCGCGACTCCGGGGGGAGATCGAACCGGACGGAGTCACAGGCGCCCGACAGGACCCGGATTCCCAGTAGCGATTTGACGGCGCTGACCCGTTCGCCCACCGTCGCTCGCGTGTTTTCCTGTACGGACAGGACCGTCCGCGCCGCCAGGCCCGTCGTTTCCACATCCGGACGCCAGGACACCCGAACCGCGTCCCGTCCTCCTGCCGAGGCGCGCAAGACCGCGCCGCCCGCGGCATCTTTTTCGATCGCCGCCGGCAAACCGTCCTGGACGGGAACCAGCGCCCCCGGCGCTTCGAGGGCCACCGTCACAGCCGTCGCCGCCGTTTCGGGAATCCCGAACGACAGACTCCGCACTGCGCCGCTCACGGTCAGACGAGCCACCCCCCGCAGCCGAATTGTTCCGCCCTCGCCTTCCCGCAGCGTGAGCCGCAGGCCGGCCCCGGCCGGCGCCGGCGCCACAGAGGCGTTGAAGTCCAACGGCGCCAGACTTTCAATCGACAGACCGTTGAATGGCAAATCCACCGTTAACGTCTTGCCCTTGGGGATCAACGCGTCGAGGATCATCTCCACCTCAAACAACACGACCTCTCCCATAACCCGGCCGGTGTATCGACTGGACGCCAGCGCGGCCATGGGGTCCGGCAGCGGCGCTTTCGGTTCCGCTTCGGCCGCAGTCTTTAATTTCAAAAACTCCGCATACGGAATGAGAACGGATTGCTCTTTTTCGGTTTTGGGCCCTTCCTGAGCGTCATAAGGAACATAGACAAAGGACATGGTCGTGGCCGGGGGAGAGGCC
Organism: Candidatus Sumerlaeota bacterium; assembly: GCA_017161665.1. Classification (GTDB taxonomy): domain Bacteria; phylum Sumerlaeota; class Sumerlaeia; order JADFCT01; family JADFCT01; genus JADFCT01. Next base: position 621 of record JADFCT010000386.1, on the reverse strand, counting down.
TCTGGAATCGTCTGCGCCGCGACAGCGAGCGATAGGGTGGACGCGAGGGCAATCGCGCCAGCAAGGCGAGCCAAAGCGGATCTGAACATGACGTTGTTCTCCATTTGTGTGGTGGTTCGGTCTTGGATAAAGGACGGCTGTTTTAATTGGACGCTCAGCGTAAAGAAAAAGTTTCATCCGTGGACATATAATTATCTCAACATGGCGGCTGAGGCAAGAAACGAAGCGGCGTTCCCGTCAGTCATTTCATTTTTTCCATAAAGAATAGAAGGGAAAGAAGGTGTCTGCGCTAAACGCCAAGGCGCCAAGACGCAAAGCACGCGGGGACGTGGCGCGGCGCCCATATAAGGCCCGCGCCGACGGTCTGCCTGGGACAAATCCATGGGCAAGATACCCATGCCACTTCCAGGCCTGATTCAACTGTTCAAGAGAGTTCCCCATGAGCGTCCTACGGCGCTCACAACAAATGATGAAACTGGCATCGAGGCCCAGCGCGATGGCTTCTTTTTCAAACGCCAAGGCGCAAAGACACGAAGGAGCAAAGAACGCCGGGGCGCGGCGCCGCTGTCCAATAAGGCCCGCGCCCCAGGGACCAAACATCCGCCAAGCCCCGAAGGCGGC
>JADFCT010000385.1 GCA_017161665.1 Candidatus Sumerlaeota bacterium | reverse complement strand
CACCCAAAACGTGGAAACGGTTCGTTTGTTACGCGAAGCGGTGGGCGAGGACACGGACCTGATGTTCGACGCCTACTGGCAATGGGATCTGCCCTATGCGACGGCGTGGGCCAAACGGGCGGAACCTTATCATCCGCGCTGGATCGAGGAGCCTTTCCCAACGGCGAACCTCGACGCCTTCATTGAACTGAGCCAGGAGACCTCCATACCGGTCGCGACAGGCGAGCATTTTTATGGGCGGTGGGATGTGCAGAAATTTCTGGCAGCCGACGCGATCCGCGTGGTGCAGGCCGATCCGGAGTGGTGTGGTGGCGTGAGCGAACTGGTCAAAATGTGCGCCATCGCCTCAGTCCACGGCGCCCACGTGATTCCCCACGGCCACAGTCTCCATGCCGCCATGCATGTCGTCGCCAGCCAACCCCTGGAGACCTGCCCCCTGATTGAATACCTGATTAATAAAATGGAAGGGGCTTATTACTCGTTTGAGAAACAGGCGTTACGGCCCAGGGACGGCTGGATCGATTTACCGGACCGACCGGGATTCGGCATTGAGCTTGACGAGTCGAAAATCGAGGACATCCAGGAATTCCGTCTGGCATAAGTCGAAGACATCCTTCCGCAGCAAGCAGAAAAGGCCGCCCGAATCCGGGCGGCCTTTTTGTCATGCGGCGTGATGGACTCTGAAAAGCGTTACTGTTTCGCTTCCGAGCTGGCGAACTCCATGCCCGGCTTGCTGAACTCCACATGGTTGTGGTAAGTGGCGTATTCCGAGACGATGGCGCCGTTGGGGCCCGCCCGCTGGAAGTGCCACGATTCGGGATCGTTCAGCTGATACATTTCACCCGCCGAGCGGTCGGCATAGTATTTGGACTTGAACCAGTCTTCACCATATCCCCAGGGGCGATCGGCAGCCGGCATTTCTTCGATGGGTTTTTCGCCGCCATCTCCCTCGTACTCGCCAAAGAACTGAACGGAGCCATGACGGATATGCCAGGCCTCCATCTTGGGCCCATGACCTTCGACGCCGCCAATATGACGATGTTCGGGGAGCATTTGACCGGGCAGGAGATAAATCTCATGGCCGAGATAACCGTAGCGCTGGTCTTTGTAGTCGCCCTTATAGGCAGCCGTCCCGACAGTTCCATACTGATCGGACACATTGGCCCAGAAAATCCCACCCATGCCGAGGTTTTCGAAATCCCGTTGCATGAAATCGCACACCCACAGGGAATCGGTTTTCAGGACAGCGGGAATGGGATAGCCGAATCCGCGCATCATGGAATAGTACGCGTCCAGGGCCGCGTCCCCATCAAAGGCCTGATCCTGGGTATAAAGAGCCGCATTGCCGGGATTCACGATTTTCTGAAAAGGCTGACTCCCGTCGTGGCGCGGCACCGCCGTGGATGAGCACCCGGTCAACACCGCCACCGCCAAAACAAGGGCCCATCCCATCCACCGGTCGCGCTTTGAAACATGGAACATACTTGATTTCCTCCTGAGTATAAAGTTCAACAGATGCGCAAAGAGCGCCTCCACAAAAGACAAAACAACCCTACCCCATGGCAAACACCGGCACAAGTCCTGTTTTCCCTTCCCCAATCGTCAAGGTCGGTATCGCTCCTCGGGCAACTCGATCAGACGCTGGGCAGCCTGTTCGGCCGTGAGATCCCGCTGAGGCTCCCCGGTCAGCTCATATCCGACCTGGAATTTTTTGACCGTAGCCGACCGCAAGAGCGGCGGGAGAAAATGCCAGTGTAACTGGACCTCTGGATAGGCCCCCCCATCCGTGGGCGCCTGGTGAATCCCCATGGAATAAGGAAAGCGGGTTTTAAAAAGATTATCGTATTTTATCGTCAGACGCCGAATCACATCCGCCAAATCCCGCCGTTCCTCGGCGGACACATCCGTGATCGTCGACACGGCGCGGCGCGGGAGAATCATGGTTTCAAAGGGCCACACCGCCCAAAAGGGAACCAGTGCGACGAAGGCGTCATTTTTAAAGAGAATGCGCTCATCCAGTTCGATTTCCGCTTCCACATAATCAACCAGCAGCGACCGGCCATTCGTTTCGAAATACCTTTTCTGCGCGATCAGCTCCTTGGCCGGAAGATTGGGAATGGACTCCTGCGCCCAGATTTGCCCATGGGGATGGGGATTGGAACACCCCATCATGGCGCCCTTGTTCTCGAAGATCATCACATGATTGATGAAATCCATGGCGCCCAGTTCCTGATACTGACTGGCCCAGAGATCGACGACGGTCTTGATCTCATCCGCGCTCATTTGCGCCAGGGTCAGATCGTGTCGGGGAGAGAACACAATCACGCGGCATAGCCCCCGTTCAGAGCGCAGGCGCATCAAGCCTCCCGGCCCGTTCTCTTCGTGTAAAGGACTATCGGGAAGAATAGACATGAAGTCGTTATCGAAGACATAGGTGGAGGGGTATTGGGGGTTTTTCTCCCCGCCCACCCGTTCGTTTCCCGGACACAGATAGCACTGGGGATCGTATGAGGGGCGGTCTTCATCCGCGCCATCTTCAACCTGGCCCTGCCAGGGACGTTTGGCCCGATGGGGGGAGACGAGAACCCACTCATCGGTCAAGGGATTGAATCGGCGATGGGGGTGATCTTTGGGATTAAAGGGGGCGATGGCGCTCATGAGCGATGAAACTCCTTGGTTTGAACTGAGTGGGTCATGTCCATAACACTGGGCACAACAAATGATAAAAATGACGTCCGGGCGCGGCCCAGTGAATTCTCTTTAAGCGCCAAAGCGCGATGACGCAAAGCAAGCCGGGGCGCAGTGTCGATTTAGGATTAGGCCCGCGCCCAGAGGCCAACCATCAGCCAAGCCCCGATAGGGGTGATACATAATAGCCCCGGGTGGAGCGACCGATAGGGAGCGGAGCCCTGGGTCTGAGGAAGCGCAACTGAGGCGCCGACGCCCGGCCGTCAGCGAATCCAAATCATCGAACGAGGCGCTAATGTAGCGAGACGCCTTTGTCGGATTCAAGCCCCTTCCCATATCATGCTGCCCGATGATATAAAAAAAGCCCCTCTTCAGGGGCTGATCTTGCTGTTACGATTTATCACGCGCCTGAATCCCCAAAGGGTACCTTGGAGAGGCGCGACGTCATTGTAAGGGAGGAAGGTAGAGATTTGATCTCTTTTTAGTTGTTGGTAGCGCCCCGCAAGGAAAGAGAGATCGACAACGAGCGTCGCGCCTTCCAAGGACCACATGAGCCGACCCCTTGAGACAATGCAGTGGTAAGGGAGCGGGCCGACTCAATGGTTTTTGCCTGGCAC
>JADFCT010000384.1 GCA_017161665.1 Candidatus Sumerlaeota bacterium | reverse complement strand
CCAAACGCCATAAAGGCCTTGGTTGTAACGGGTTGTCCTACAGGTATGCGCTCAATTATCAATTTGATATTTTCCATCGTGTTCATAATTTGCCCCCCATCATCTGTCAGAAATATTGTATATATTTCTGACAGATGATCAAGGGATTTTTGTGCCCAGGCAACTACCGCCCCACTGCGGTCAGGGGCAGGGTCAGATTGTCGGCCCAGCCGTAACCGCCTTCGGCCGTTGTTTTTTGAATGAAGACCATCGCCTCCGTCGCGTCGGGTCCGGTTCTGAAATCGATGGTCTTCCGTTCCCATTCCGTCGAGGCGCTCTCGGCGCGCTGTTCGCTTGCGCCATGCCCCCGGACGCCCAGAAGGATCGTTTCCTTTGCGTCCGACACACGCAGCCAGGCGGAAAGCGTGTAGTCGGTATGGGGCGACAGACCACGGATCACCTGCTTCACGCCATCGCGATCCTTCCCCAGACGCAATTCGAATTTCGAGGTGCCCGTCTGGTGGAATCCCTGTCCGCCCACATGCTCGTTGCCCCATCCGTTGCCTTTCGTCAAGGTCGCCTGACCGGCGTCCGTCGTCTCCCAGCCTTCCAGCGAGCCGAACTCGAAACAGGCGTTTCGGACCACATTCATCCACGGAATGCGCGGCGCCTCATAGACCGGCAACGGCGAGGGGGGAAGGGCCAGATCGCAACCGGCTCGCCAGAGTTGGCCATCCGGCGCATAGGCGCCAACATTGTCGCCGACCGGCTCCTTCAGCCGGAAATCCATTTCGCCCGGCGCCCGAAACTCCGGTTTTTCAATTACGTGATTGTTGCTCAGAAACACATGGTCGGGCAGGTCGATCGGCTGGTTGAAGATATTGTTGACGTACCGCGAAGCGAAGAGATCCTCCCGCTTCGAATGATCGAAGGTCCCCACCTTGCCCGTGTTCGAGCAGGTGTTGTTATAGACCAGCACATTGTAACTCGGATTGTTGAACCGGATGGGGTCCATCCCCACATTCCAGACCACATTGTGATGGACAATGGCGTTGTGGCTCAGGTGATCGAAATAGATGCCCATGGCGCAGTGCTCGGCGTGGTTGTCGTGGACCCGATTGTAGCGGAAGACCGTATTGGCGAAATCGGTGTTGTGGCCATAGAACATGCCCAAGTCTTTCGTCAGCCATCCGGCCTCGGAGACGTCGTTGTATTGAAGCAGACTTTCCATCAGGCCGTGGGTATTGACCAGATCGCGCCCGGCATGGCGCACGGTGTTGTGGCTGAAGAGAATGCGGCGCCCCGACAGGGAGACCGTTCCGCGCCAGAGGCCTTCGTATCCGCCACGATGGATCAAGCAGTTGATGACGCGATGGTCCGCGCCTTTGACCCGAAGGACGGAACTGGAACTGTAACCGAAGTCACAACTCAACACGAGAATATGGCTGCCAACAATCAAAACGCCTGATTGCTCGCTCACGTCGCCGCCATTGGAATGGGACACATAGCGACCGATCAATTCCTCCAGGGTGATGTGGGAAGACTGATCGTCGGTGCGGATGCCGCCGCCGAGGAAGGCGAGTCCTCGGACTCGAATGTGGGATCGCCCGCTCAGATCGATGACGTCGGCGCGGCGCTTGATTTCGACGAGGGCGTCGTTGGGGGCAACGCCCATTGGCGGAATCAGCAACAGGCGGCCCGATTCATAGAACCACTGACCGGGCGCGTGGAGCGCGCGGCGAAGGCCCTTCAGCGAAAAGAGGCTGCCTTTTTGCGGTGTGTACCAGTTTTCCTGTTTGTCCTTGAAGGTCAGCGTGTGGGAGGCGGCGTCATAGTCCGTCACTTCCGAGGACCAGCAAATCCAGGCCGATCCACCGGCGCACCACAACCGCGCCCCCACCCAGGCGTCGTCGCCGCCGGGGATGTCCTCGCAAACCAGCGTCCGGTCCGATCCGCCGGAGGCGACGGCCCGAATCGGGTGAAAGAGCGGCTTGGCGCCGGAGGCGGGCCAGCAGGCCTCACTCATCATAGCGCCATTGACGAAGACCTGAATGTCGCGATAGTCCAGACCGGGCGCCGCGGCCGACCACACGCCGTCGCCTTCCTCGCGCCAGTCGCTCAACCGATCCGTTCCCGTGAGGAGAACGTCTTCGTCCTTCCAGTTGGAAAAGACAATTTCCCTGCCCGGTTCGCCGGACCGTTCGGGACGCAGAATCTCGCGATAGCAGCCCCTGCGCAGGTAACAGGTGTCGCCGGGTTGAAGAACGCTTGCGGCCTTCCGGAGAGAAGCGAAGGGCCGGCTTTGCGAACCGGGATAGGCGTCAGAGCCATCGGGACTCACAAAATACTCGGCCGCGAAAAGATTCGCCCCCAGCGCAAGAAACAATGCGCCATACATCCCCAGGCGTCGATAATTTGTGTTTTGATCAGAGAAATTCATATTCCTCCTCCTTTTCAATGGGACTACTCATGTAATTTGATGGGAAGGATCTCGAATGGGCCTATATCATAGCCGCTTCCGTTAGACGCGTGGAAAGATGGTCGTGATTGACCATGAATATCGAAAGCGTATGTCGCTGTTTGGCCAGAATCAATCAAAGGTGAATTCTCTGCCGGATACCAGAGGTTCTCTGTCGCGCCGGGCCAAGATTTAATTGAGACCGTTTGTGTCAATTCCGGGTAAAGATAGAAGTTTCCTTGTTTTTCTTCCGCCCATCCCAGTATACAACTGTTCCATACCATAGATGGATCAACTCTTCCCAACATGTTCGGATCTTCCCCAGGAAAAGGCATTATGTTTGGATCGAACCAGAATACAGAATTGCGAACGATTCCGTCCAGTTCTTGGACATACGAAGGTACTAGCGCACCAAGAAAGCAGGATGACTCGATAATGCCCTCAAAATTGATTACATTGGCCCGGTTTGTGTGAATGTCCCAATTCCCTTCGAAATAGCAATTCGAAATAATACCACGACAACTTGAAACTACAGGACCTACATCCTCAAAACCGTTGTTAAGAAAAACGTTTGATACAATTGCCGCTTCACTTTGCCCAATAACATGGGAATAGCCTCCATGGTCATGGCTGGTACCTCGTACAAGATTTTGGTAGATCATGCCATTGCAGTCGGTAATAATTTCACTGAAGTTGTCCTTAATGTAGTTTTGCGCAATAACACCGTCGCAGCCATGTACAAATACGGCGTCGTTATTGAGGTAGCGATTTCGCCGAATCGTCGGCTTACCTCCATTCCCGAATATGCCGAAATACATCTGGACCGGTTTGAGGTTTATTCCCATCAGCAGGGTTGTTGACTGTTCCGCCCCAGTGAATG
>JADFCT010000383.1 GCA_017161665.1 Candidatus Sumerlaeota bacterium | reverse complement strand
CTCACACTCTGACCCAGGGCTCCGCTCCCTATCGGTCGCTCCACCCTGGGCTATTATGTGCCGCCCCTATCGGGGCTTGGCGGATGTTTGGCCTTTGGGACGCTGGCCTTATATGTCAGCTGCGCTACGCCCCGATGTGCTTTGCGGCGTCGCGCCTTTGCGCCTTGGCGTTTGAAGAAGAAGTCATCGCGCCCTGGCGTTTAGCGCAACCCTCTTCTTTTCCTTCTATTCTTCATGGTTCAAAAAAAAGATTCCACCGCGCCCCGACGCCATTTTCATGATTGGTTGCGTTCACTCAGTGGGAAACTCTTTTCTTTTTCTGCCCGGATGATTTTGCGTTGGGCGACCCGTTCCATGATGAAAATCAGCACGAACAGAGCGGCAATGGCCAGAATGTGCAAAAGCGCCGGATGGAGGGGGAGGTATTTCAGGGGCAGGGCCATGAGGGCGCTCACCAGGGTCAGCAGGCAGATGAAGGTCACCGCCTGGGGGCGGGTGAATCCCAGAAAGACGAGGCGATGGGACAAGTGGTTCATATCGCCTTTCATGAGGGGCGCTCCCCGGCGGAGCCGGATCAGCAGTACCGTCGCCGTGTCGAAGATCGGCACGCTCATGACCAGAAGGGGAATGAGAACGGGCAAGCCCGTCTGGGTTTCCGGTCCGGCGAATCGGGAATTGACGCTCAGGGCCGCCAGGGCGTATCCGAACGTCATGCTGCCGCTGTCGCCCATGAAGAGGCGGGCGGGATGCCAGTTATAGCGTAAAAAACCCAAAGCGGCGCCAGCCAGGGCCAGATAGGCGGCGCTCATGAAGACATGGCCGCTCAGCATGGAATACGCCGCGAGGGTGAGGCTGATCACCAAGGCGATCCCACCCGTGAGGCCGTCCATATTGTCCAGGAAATTGAATGAATTGGTCAGCAGGACCACCCAGCCGATGGTCAAGGCCGCGCCAATGGCTGTGGCCACTCCGGGCGTCATCCATTCCTGCATGTAGGCGTCGATCCGAACGCCGGCCCAGAGCAGGGGCGCCACGGAAAGGATCTGTCCGGCGAGTTTCGTCTTCGGCCCCAGGCCCTTGCGGTCGTCCATGACCCCGATCAGAAAAACCAAGGTCAATCCTGAGAGAATGGCGATCAGCCGGGGAGCGACCAGGGAGAGGTTGGCGCGATAGGGGGCCAGCCCGTCGCCATCGGGGGCGCCCTCAATCAGCCAGGCAGCCAGCAGCACATCCAGTCCGATGGCGCCGACGAAGGCCGTAAAGATGGCCAGCCCGCCCGAACGGGGAATGACCTCGCGATGGATTTTTCGGTCGCCCGGTTCGTCCATCATCCCCCAGCGCATCCCGATCCGGCGCGCCAGAGGCGTCAGGAACCAGGCCAGGGTCAGGGTCTGTAAAAACACGCCCCCGTACACGGCCGCGCTCTGCCAGCAATTCATAGGGTCAGTTATCTTCCTTCGGCGGGGCCGAAATGACGTATTCAATTTGCAACGTTTTGCCGGCGCGTTTGATGGTAAACTCGATCCGGTCGCCCGGGTAATGGGCGGCGTACAGGGTCCAGAACCAATTGAAAGAGATACAGGGCTGACCGTTGACGGCGAGGATCAGATCGCCCGGTTTCAGCCCGGCCTCGGTAGCCGCGCCATCGCTTTCCACGGACGTCACCACGACGCCGGCCAGGGACGACAGATTCAAATCGTGCGCCAACCGCCGAGAGATATTCGAGACCTCGAAGTCGGGGTATAGATTTCGGATGCGGCCGTGATCACGGATTTCCTGCAAGACACGCATGGCCCGGTTGATGGGAATGGCGAAGCCGATGCCGTTCGATCCCCCGCTTTGGGTAAAGATAAACGTGTTGATGCCGACAACCCGCCCCTGGGCGTCCACCAGGGCGCCGCCGCTGTTACCGGGATTGATGGCCGCATCGGTTTGGATCATGTTGGAATACACGCGCTGATTGCCCTGTTCGGGACTGAAGGACCGGTTCAGGGCGCTGACGACGCCGACCGTCACGGTGGCGTGGGGATCGGAAATGAGGTTGCCGAAGGGATTGCCCACGGCCAACACCCATTCGCCCTCGCGCAGGGATGACGAGTCGCCGATTTGCGCCGGAACGCAATCCTTGGATTCCAATTGCAGCACCGCGATGTCGAGGATCTTGTCGGCATCGACGAGGCGGGCTTGCACCTCACGGCCATCCTGCATGGTGACAAAGAGATCTTTGGCCCCTTCGACGACGTGGTGGTTGGTAATCACCAGGCCATCCCGGGTGACGATGATGCCCGAGCCGATATAGGGGATGCGCTGTTGTTCGCGCCGATCAAAGGGAACGATGAATTGAGAGAAATAATCCCGCATCCAGGTGCGCTGGACGACGGTTTGGATGGCCCCGATGCTGACAACGGCGGGGCTGACTTTTTCCGCGGCGACGGCCAAATCGGGAAAGGCGGCGGCGCGAGTCGTCTGGGCCAGGGCCTTGCCATTATTGGATCCGGCCAGGGGGATGGTGACCAGGTCTGTCAGTTGGTCCGAAGGCGTGGACCGAAAAAACTGGGTCAGCGTCAGAAGAATTAAGCCGACGTTGAGCGCTATCAATAACCGCAGCGCTCGTGTCTGTTGGTTGCGATGCGTCATGAGGACGTCTCCTTCGTTGCGCAGTGCGTTTTTTATGGATTACTGTCCGATGAACTTCTTGAAATTGCCTCCAAACAAGGCGGCCACATCACGGCGAATGTCTTCGGCGGTGACCGGCCAGCCGGCGTCCAGGATTCCCTGATATTTTTCGATCAACACATCGGCGATCACAATTCGCGAATGGGACCATTTATAGATCAATTGATCCGTGACCCGCGCGTCGGAGTGCTGGGGGATGAAACTGAAGCCCAACAGATCGATCCGCATGGCCGTCAGTTCCCGGATCATGGACGGAACATTGAGGAACCACCAGCAACCGAACAGCATCAGGTTCCGGAATTTGCGGGCGGCGATGCACAACTCATGCTGATTTTCCCGCGACAGCATGGTAATCATAAACTTGTTGTCTGGATAGGCGGCGCAAATCGCTTCGAGAGAGGCGACACTGGACTTGCCGATGCCGTCGCCCGCCATGCGCAGGAGGGGATTGACGCCCCGTTTGACGCCGATCATCATGGCGAAGGGGATATGGCGCGCCTTCCCCACCGGCATCACACAATGCTCCAGAAGCCGACAGCATTCGGCGTCCGAAGGAAACAGGAAATCCGGCGGCAGACTGGCCGCGAAATAAACCGGATCAATCCGGTCGATCCAATCATTCAGGAAACGCCGCACCTCGGCGTAGGTGTTTT
>JADFCT010000382.1 GCA_017161665.1 Candidatus Sumerlaeota bacterium | reverse complement strand
GCCAGCCTCCGCCAGCCGATCCAGATTCGGCGTCGCCACCTCTCCCCCATAGCATCCCAGGTCAGACCACCCCATATCATCCGCCAGGATCAGGACGATATTGGGCCGCTTCAAATCAGGCGCTTTGCGCTTCGGCAATAACTGACAGGCGCTGAGCGAAGCAACGCCCAGCCCCAGCGCCTTCATAAAATGTCTTCGTGTGTGAGGCAAGGTCATCTGGCCCATAATACGCGGGCTCCTTTCAAAATGAGTTCATTCCAGTCCATTTGCGGCATTGTGGCAACACGTTACACGGTCACCGTCTTTCCCTGCGCCAGCGACTCGGTCTGCTTTTCACACAAAACCAGGGCGTCATAGGCCAGGGCGCCATCGAGAAGCGTCGAAGGTTTCCGATCTTTCAGACACGAGACGACTTCCCGAATCTCCGCCGTAAAGGAGTCCACCGGGTCGCCGCCCGGAATGTCCGGCCGAACGACAGCGTTTTCCTCCAGAACCGTGACCGGATACGCGTTTACCCAGTCCGTGCCAATCACAGCGCCCTCATAGATCAGCGTCGCCTTTTCCAGATAGATCTCATAACCGTGATTGAACGAGCGGCTTTGTTGATTGATCACACCACTGATCGCCGTGACGGACACATCGGGATCGGCGAAACGAAACTGCGAACTGAACCGCTCGGCCACCTCGCCGCGCATGGAACCCACCGTCGTCACAGTCGTGGGCATTCCACAAACGGCGCGGATAAAATGCGCGTCATGCACATGCAAATCCAGCATGGGACCGCCACAGGCCTTCGGATCATAAAAATGGGGCAGCCAGGAAGGATCCGAAATCACGCGCTTGAAGTGCCCCCCCAACATCTTCCCGTATTTCCCGCTTTGGATCGTCTCGTAGGCAAATTGGAACTCTGGAAAAAACGGCAGCACATGACCAATCAGCAGCATCTTGCCCGCCGTCGCGGCCGCGTCCACCATCCGCCGAGCGTCGGTCGTATTCAGCGAAATCGGCTTCTCACAAAAAGCGTCCTTGCCGCCCCCCAGCGCCCTGACCACCGCGTCGGCGTGACCCGCGGGCGGCAGACAGATGTCAATCAGATCCAGTTCGGGATCGGCGATCATCTCATCCAGATTTTCGTAACACCGAATGCCCGTCAGGTCCATGATCTGCCCCGGCGGACCAAAGTTGCCCTTGATGTCCGTCCAGTCACCCGCCAGGCGTTTTTTGTGATACGACTCACAAAGCGCTTTGACCTGGACGCCTTCGACTTTCTGATAGGCCAGGTAATGGATCATCCCCATGAAACCAATGCCGGCAATGCCTACATTTATCATCGCTCGTCTCCTGATTCGAATTCAGATGCTCTTACCCGATCGTCTTCTTGATTTCCTCCAACAGGGCGATCCCGGCGCCGATCTCAGCCTTCTGTCGTTCCGGCTCCTGCGGGATTTCCCGCTCAATGGTCAGCGGCCCCGTATATCCAATCGCATCCAGCGCCCGGATAAACGATTCCATCCCCACATCCCCCTGTCCCAGGGGCATTTCCGCCCCAAACGTCACGCCAGGCTGATCGGACCATTTGCCGTCCTTGCAATGGACGCTGCGCACCCGCGAGCCGATTTGTGTCACCGCCTCAATGGGGTCGCCGCAGCCATACAGGATCATATTCGCCGGATCAAAATTCACAAACAAATTATCCCGCCCCACCGCTTCCAGGAAGGCCAGCAACGTCTCCGCCGTTTCCTGACCGGTTTCCAGATGCAGATTCTGGCCATTGCCTTTCAAATAATCACAGACATCACGCGTCACCATCAGGACATCCTGAAAGGCCGGATCGGCATGATCATGGGGTACAAATCCGATATGCAGCCCCACCGCGTTCACGCCCAGCAGTTTGGCGAAGTCGGCGATTTCTTTCAGTTCCTGAACCCGCTCGGCCCGCCGATCCGCGGGCACCAGCCCCACGGTGCGCTGACAGGTGGGGATGTCGGCATAACTCTCCCCCTCAAATCCGGCGAAGACCACCGAAATAGTGATCCCCATCGCCTTCAGCCGCGCCAGAAACTCCTCGGCTTTCGCAGGCGTTCGATTCGCTTTGTGTGGTGTATGCAATTGAACCGAGGTCACCCCCAGTTCCTTTGCAATATCCAATTGAACTCCCAGTCCCGCATCGATGCTCGCAAAAACGCCAATCGGCCATTTTTCCATGATTCCGTATCCTTTCTATTCCTTGATCCCGTTTGCTTTCAACCAGGCGCCCAGTTTCATATCCGTGTCCAGAATATGGGTGATCAGCCAATTACCGAGAAAAGTGGACACTTCATCGAGAGATTCGGGCAAGGCGTCACTCTTTTGGTGGCTCTCCAGCTTGACCAGCGTGGCCATGAGGTCCATATGGCAGGCCTGATGCGCTTCGGCGTCAGGATAACCATGACGGTTCATATACGCTTCTTCAAAGGCGAAATGTTCCGCCGCGTATCTCCGCATAAAAGCAAGCGTGTCGGCGATCGTTGTGGTTCCCCGCTGTTCATCGATCGACTCGACCAGGTCATTGAAAGCAGAGACCCATTTTTTGTGCTGCTCGTCGATTCCCGCCACGCCGACATACAGATTGTCATCCCAAGTGAGTAAGGCCATTCGAAACTCCCAAACAATATTCCCTGTCACGCCATAAAACGGCGCTTATTCGGCGACAGGATGCGCAACCAGCCAGGCCCCCAATTTTGAATCCACATCCAGAATATGCCTCGTCAACCAGTTGACCAGAAAGACATTCACCGCTTCAACCAGTTCCGGCGTCACGCCCTCTTCCTCAAAATCACTCGCCAAATGGGCCAGTGTGTTTTTCATTTCCTCGTGTTTGGCCAGATGCGCCGGAGCGTCCGGATAGGCGCTGGCCGACATGCGGTCGGCCTCCGTCTCAAAATGGCGCTCCGTATAATCCGTCAGAAAGGCCAGTGTCTTGGCAATTTGGGCCGTGCCCTGCCGCTTTTCCACAGCATTGGCAAAATCATTGAGATATGCAAACCATTGTTGATGCTGCTTGTCGATGAGATCGACGCCCACTGAAAGATCGGCACTCCATGTAAACTGAGGCATGAAACGGACTCCTTGTTTTTAATGATATTGGCGGAAAGCCCGGCGGGACGCAAGCGTCTTGCGAAGCCCATCACGGCAAGGGCGCGCCTTCCCGCAACAAGCGGCACAATGCCTCATGCGCCTCCGGCGATAACATCTTGCCCCGATTCGCCACGCCCAGCGTCCACCGCCCCAGCGCGCGGTACAGAGCAGCGACCTCTTCCGCAGCCGCATCCGTCGTCCCATCCGGCAGGTCTCGAAAAGCGGCCAG
>JADFCT010000037.1 GCA_017161665.1 Candidatus Sumerlaeota bacterium | reverse complement strand
TCATGTCGATTTGCCCTTCCGGTGTCAAGGGATTCTTTTGTCGATTTGGCAATTTCGTTTATTTTCCAACGGTCCCCTTTTCGGAGGCCCGGTGGGGACAATGATTTCAATGATTCATGCAACGCTACGCATGGCGAGCCATGGGACGGCGCCCGGGGCAAAAAAACAAACTTGGACGCCGGCGCGACGCTCAACCGATTTTCCGCTGGTGACCAATGGCGCCTATCGCTGCGCGGTCTTTCCACCAACACGCATTCACTGCATGGATGGGGCCATGGATTCCACCGTCGCGCCCCCTTCAGTGGGTTGGCGGTGGGGGAGGTGTCCAGTCCTGAAGCATTCGCCAACAGGTCAATTGCATTCTTGGCAGGTGGAAGGGCCCTTTCCAGAGATTTCCTTTGATCGTAACGGACAACCGGCCGTCGCGATGGAGATAGCCGAACCATTCGCCATGTTCCCTGTCAGGAAAATGGTCAAAAGACCAGTCATGGATCTGTTGATGCCATTGGGCGTATTTGTCGTCTCCCGTCAGCAGATAGGCTGATAGTGTGGCAATGATGGTTTCGTTGTGGGGCCACCAGAACTTCATATCCTGCCAATATTCTTGAACGGGTTTGCCATACAGATCCCGGAAATACAGGATGCCTCCGTATTCCTCGTCCCAGCCCCGGCGCCACATCCAATCGAGCATCTGGCAGCCCATGGCAACGAGGTCCCTATCGCCGCGCCGGCGCCCCTCATGCATAATGAACCAGGCGCCTTCAATCGAATGGCCGGGGTTGAGGGTTCGTCCGTCGAAATGATCAATAACCTCTCCATTTAGTCCAACCGTCTCCATCACGCATTCCAGATCCGGTTTCAGGAAATCCCGGCGAATTGCCTTAATGCTTCGATCGATCCAGTCATTGGCGTCAGGCAAATCGATTGACTCGCGCAATTCCTGACAGACAGCGATGGTGATCATTGGGAATCCGATGGACTTCATTGGACGGGTGTTTGTGTATTTGGGTTGGACACCTTGGGGATTGAGATTATGATCGACGAATCGCCGAAAGGCGCGACGGGCCTTTTCTGCATATGCCTCGCTGCCGGTCGCTTGGGCATATTCGCCATAGGCGATACTCGCGAAGGCTTCGCTAAAAGCGTATCGACGTTTGCGAATGGGCTGACCGTCGCGGGTGAGGTGAAACCACATCCGGCCGTCTTCCGGGTCGAATCCGTAGCGGTCGATGAATTCGATGCCCTGGCGCGCCCAGTCCAGCCATTGGGGGCGACGTTCGACCGTGTTATACAGCTTGCCCAGCAGCCAGGCGGCTCTTCCCTGTTGCCAGACGCCCTTGTCGTCGTCAAGGAGAGACCCATCGCGGTCTCTCGCCACGAGGTAGCCGCCATATTCTTCGTCCACGCAGCGTGGAAACCAGAAGGGCAGGGTGTCAGCGAGCAGGCCGTCTCGATAGGTTCGGATCAGACTCTGGATGTGTTCGGAATTCACCGGGCTGGCTCCTCGTCTCGTGTGAGCGTGTAGATCGTCAATCCGTCGATGGTCTTGTTATTGGGGAACAGCAGGCTGACAAGGTATCCAACTACAAAACAAACGACAATGCCAACGGCGGCAAAGAGGTATCCGTTGACTCCCGTGCTGGTTTTCAGCAGGACCGTCGCCAGCGTGCCGCAGAGCGCGCCGGCAATGCCGCCGATTCCGTTGGCGCGACGGGTGAGGATTCCCAGCAAAAAGAGACCGCCGAGCACTCCCATGAACATGCCAATGATCCACAGAAATTCATCAAAGAGGGAGCGGGTGTTGGGATTGACGAACAACAATCCCAGCAGCGTGCCGGCTGTTCCGAGCAGGAACGTCAACAGACGGGCCCAACGCAGATAGCTCTGTTCGGATCGTCTGGGCAGAAAGGGCCGAATGAAGTCCGTAATGACGGCTGTCGCCGATGAGTTCATGCTGGTGGATATGGTGGATTGAGCGGCGGCGAAGACACCTGCCACGATCAGCCCTGCAATCCCCGCTGGCGTCTCGCGGGCGATGAACAAGGGAAAAATCTGATCGGTCATGAAAGTGGGATCGAGTTTTTCTGGGTGGCTTTTGTAGAACACATAGAGTCCGGCGCCGAGACTGAAGAAGAGCAGCGACGCGGGAATGGCCATCACCGCGGCGGTCCAAATCGAGGACGCGGCCCGTTGAATGCTGGGGGTGGTTAAATAGCGCTGAACGACGGCCTGGTCCGCTGAGTAGGACGATATGTTCTGTCCGATGCTCCCAAGGATCACAACCCAGAGGGCGAGGGAGGCGTTGGTGGGATCCCAATGGAGATTGACCATGTGGAACTTCCCATCGGCCGCGGCTGTCTCCATGAACGATCCCAGGCCACCGTCAATGCCGGCGATCATCAGCCCGAGGCATAACAGCGCGCCACACAAGAGAACAAAGGTCTGGATCGTGTCCGTCCAGATAACCGCTTCCACGCCGCCCATGGTGCAGTAAACGATGCTCAACCCGCCCATAATCAATACGCAGATGATGGCATTCGCGTTGGGCAGACTGGCCAGTCGGGTTCCCTGGACCCATCCCTCAAAGTCCATGATGGTGGACAGGGCCAGCGCGGCCAGGGACAGGACGATGCCCATGCGGAAAATCTGAAAGACGGTGAAGATGGCGCTGGCGATAATCCGCACCGGAGTGTTGAAGCGCATTTGGAGATATTCATAGGCGCTGGTCGCGTCAATCTGGCGGAAAAAGGGAAGGGCCAGGTAAACGGCCACCGGCGCCGCAGCCAGGATCATCAGATTCCCCAGCAGATACACCCAGTCCTGAGCAAAGGCCTTGGCGGGAATGGCCATGTAGGTGATCGAACTGAGCATGGTCGCGAAGATCGAGCAGCCGGCAGCCCACCAGAGGACCTTTTGCCCTCCGCGAAAGTAGTCGTCCGTGTTTTTGTTTTTTCGCGCGAAGTATGCCCCAATTCCAAGCATGGCCAAGAGGTATCCGGCCAGAACGCTGTAGTTGGCGGCGCCGAAGGGACGGCGCTCCGATACGGTTGAGATGGCCCACACCTGGCGGCTTCGAATGCGGGGCTTGATTTCTCCGGAGGCGACGATGATTTTATCGCCCCATTTTACGGCAGGAGTTGTGACGTGGTTGGCGGGCGATTCCCCGGCGGCAATCCACGTGTCGGTAATGGTGTGGTAGGCCAAAGTCCGACGGGGGAAACCGGGATGATTCGTCCGGAGCTCATCCGCTTGGGCCATCAGCGAGCCATCACTGCCGCTCAAAACGAAAATGTGTGACTGCCCAATGCCCATGCCACTGCCGGCCATGACGCATTGCGGCGTATTCGCCCGCCGTCGCCAGGGTTCAGCATATCGGCCCTTTCCCTCGTAGATGACCTTCGTTGCATTAAACGCCTTTGAATCATATCGAGCGGGATTGAACTCATAGACGTCTTCGAGGGCGAATATGTGGTCTGTCACCGCATGGCCCACAGTTTTTTCGACTTTCCCGGGAGCCGAAGACCGTCGGCCGCTGATCACATAAATGCAGTCGTCGAAGCCGTTGTGCTGAGCCACTGTCAGATTAAAGGCGCGTGATGGCCCGGGCCATGGGGGCAAGACCTCCCAAGCCAAGGATGCATTGGGATCGTCACGCTTCGACAAGTCCAACTTCCAGAAATTTGTCATCGCCGAGTCCAACGGCATATCGCTTTGACCACCCGCCAGATAAATCGTCTGGCCAATGGCCGCCGCCGAGCCATAGACGCAGGGCTGGGGGAGATCGGGCAGGGCCAGCCGATGGACTTGTTGTGTCTCCGGCTCCCAAGTCATCAGAAAACAGGCATCCAATGCGCGTTGGCCGTCCGAGCCACCCATGCAGACAATCCCCTGTGGCAGACTGACGCAGGCGGCATAAGCGATGGGGTGGTCGAGGGGATCGGCCTGGCGCCATTGATCGCTGGCGCCGGTCTGTTCCAATGCCCATACTCTGTCGAGCCAGACCTTCTCGTTTTCCCAATAGGGTTCAGGAAAATTCGCGCCGCCAGCCACAATTAAAACGTCGTTGTGAACGCCCACCAGCGGGCCGGCGACGCCCAGTTCATCCGGCAGATCGGGCAATTGCTGCCAGTCCAGACGCTGCCGAGTCCCATCGGCGTTTGTCGCGCCCAATGCCGATCCGGCTAAAGACATCAGGAGACAGATGACAATTACAAAGCGCATGATGAAACCTCTTTGGATGGGGTGGGGGAGTGGGGGCTAGCCCTGAGGGCGCGCCCAGTTGAAGAAGCCGATTTCCTCAAGGCGCTGGCGTAATTCATGAAGGGCATCTTCGGAGAGGCGCGGTTGTGGAAGACGACAGTTTCCACAATCCTGCCCCAGCATTTTCAGAATGCCTTTCATGGCGGGATGAAACGGCCATCGGCCAATGACACGAATCATGGCGCCTGCCAGGCTCTGGATCTGACTTGCCTGTGTCCAGTCGCCGGTTTGGAAACAGTCGATGATCTTTTGATAAAGCGGCGCGGCGATATTATACGTGCTGCCCACCGCTCCCCGGGCGCCGACGGCCAGGGCCGAAAGCAGCATCTCATCACATCCCCAGAGAATGTCGAATCGTCGGTTCTCAAATTCCAGACAGGCCTGGTATTCGTAAACCGTGGGACTGGTGTATTTAAGGCCGGCCAGATTGGGAATCCGCTCCCCCGCCAGACTGAGAAAGTCCACCATATCCAGCGATGCTCCGGTCAAGGCCGGGATATGATAATAGTAAAAGGGCCGTTTCGGAGCGGCGGCCGCTATTTCGGCCATACAGGAAACGAGAAGATCCACGGAGGACACCTTGAAATACGAAGGCGCCGTCGCTGAGATTACATCCGCGCCGATGGTCGCCGCGTGAGCCGCCAGTTCCGCGGCTTCACGGACACTGTTGTGTCCCACCTGGATAATAACCGGAACCCGTCCGGCGGCGGCTTCGACAAATCCCTGGGCGATCGCCCGTCGCTCGTCTCCTGTCAGCGACATCCCCTCGCCGGTGCTGCCGCAGACATACAGTCCGCCAACTCCTTCGGAGAGAATCTGGTCCACCATGGGTTGGATTCGCGCAAGGTTCAGTTCCCCTTGCGCGTCCAATGGCGTGTAAGTGGCGGCGATCAGCCCTGTCAGGTGTTGTGTCATCGCATTGTCTCCTCAATGGCGCGGTTGAATCATCACGCGTAAGATCATGCTTTCGGTTTGGCGCCCAGGATCCGATTGAAGTGCGGAGTCAGATGGCGTCTCATGGCGTCCCGAAAGGTATCCGCATTTCCATGTTTGAGTATGTTGAGCAAATCAGAATGGGTCACCGGGCTTTGTCCCGATGCCGCAGCTTTGACGCGTTCAAAGAAGGGACGCAACAGGGCCTGAAATCGGGCCAGTGTCCGATTGTTGGCCATTCGATACAGCTTCGAGTGAAATGCGATTTCAAATTCGCGTCGTTTCTCTGGCGCCCGCGCCGCGGTTTCCTTGGCGACAATGCCTTCCAGTTCTTCCATATCCTGTGCCGTTTTTCGATGAAAGAGAAGATCGGCCAGTCCCATTTCCAGGATCAGTCGCATTTCAAAGAGTTCCTGCATGGTCTCTTCGTCAAGAAAGACTGGATCCATCACCCGTTCGAGTCCCTCAAAGAGATCCGGATGGGCCAGTTCCATTCCCCGGCGTTTTCGGGACACGAGCAGGCCCAGCATCCTGAGACGGCTCAGCGCTTCCCGGACAACCGGGCGGCTGATGCCCAGCTGATCCGCCAATTGTTGTTCTCCGGGCAGCATATCGCCCGGGCGCAGTTCCCCCTGTCGAATGGCCTCTAAGATGTGTTTTTCGGCGGCATCGGCCAGACTGGGTGATGCAATAGGGGCCAGATTCATCAATGGGTGACCTCATCGTGGCTTGTTAGATCCCGAGCGCAACGTTATGTAAATATGTAAGACATATAGGCCCTGCCGGTCTGAAGTCAAGGATCATTCGCTGACTGGATTTATCAAATCTGATGGGAACGCATTCGTCGAGGAGCCGTCCCCGAATGCGGTGAAGCCCTCTGCGGTTGTGTTCTTGATGATGGACAAGATGCATAATCTCTAAGAAGCGCTGAAAACAAACGACTGGAATATACTTGACCCGGGTATTGCAGGGAAGGCACATTTTTCCAGATTCAACATTCTGGAGGAATGCTTCATGAAGATTTTTTTTCGAACTTTTGATTGCCGAACCAGTCCGAAGGCCGCCTTTGATGGGAGCGCTTCGCCTTTGACCTTTTCACATAAAGTGTCCTTATGGACGCTGCTGGGCCTTCTGTTGACCGCGTCAACGGCTTTTGCCGAGTGGCCCTATTTCCGAGGCGGATCGGGACGTTCCGGCGCCGCGGACTGGAACGACCCGCCCAACCCGCCTTTTTCTTTTTTGACTGTTTTGGAAGAAGAATTAGGAATTGTTCCTCAGATCATCGTTTCCGGCAATCGGCTGATTGTACAGGGAAACGAGAGTGTGGTCTGTTACACACTCAGAGAAATCCGTCTGGCCGGAAAGGACCGGCGATTTCCCGTGCCGGTTTGGCAATATCAAACCGACAAAGACTTGATGGGTGAATGGCTGTGCGCCTCCAGGGATGTGGTCGCTTTCGTGGAGTATGACTTTCTTCTTAATGGATATGGCTACCGGATTGTCGCCTTGGATATTGCCACGGGAGAAGAGATTTGGACCCGAAATGTGGTAAATGCAGGAGGGTTGCAGATGGCCCGTTATCGGGATCAACTGGTTCTTTCCTGGTCGGAGGTGGATTTCTTTATGCCTGTTCGAGGGCTGTTGGAATCAGTAAATATACGTACAGGTGCGGAACTGTGGTCCAAGGAAGTGGACGTTTCCGAAGGCTTCAGTTCTGATGTGCTGATGGCCGGCGGTTTCATTATTCGTCGTTTTCTGGACGACTATGAAGTCTTCGTTGCCGAGCGCATCAGCTCGGGAGAAGAAGTCTGGCGATTTGAGGACATCAATGAACATTTAGAATATGTGGTTCATCGGATGATTGCCAATGACGAACGGGTGATTATCACCCAAGGGAATCGAATTCTGTCACTGGATCTGAGGACGGGGGCTTTGGCTTGGGAACGAATGCTCGTTGATGATCTGAATTGTCAACAGGAGCCCACCGACCTGGCCACCGACGGGAAATACATTGTTATAATGGGTCTGTGTGGAAATCAGATGCAGGTTGTTGATTTTGAAACAGGCGACCCGGTTTGGTCCGAAGTCTTTGACGATTTTTCGAATTTTCCTACGCTCGCAATCAATGGGGGAAAACTGTTTTTCACAAAAGGTCGCTTAATCCAGGCGCCTTATGAAACCATCATGGAATCGCTGGTGATGAAGGATCTGGCCACTGGCGAAACACTTACCGAAATCGACACCACCATCGGAATGCTTCACGGCAGTATTGCCGTCTCCAATCAACTGGTATTTCTTGGAGGGGCGTCGGTATGGACTCAGCAAATCTCGGTTGAGGTCTATGAAACCTCACCGGCGGACACAGCCATCGAACTCATTTCCAGGCCTCTGTGCGCCGGCATGGTGGGCGGTCAATTGGTTTTCGAATACGATATCCTCAACAGCGGCCCCGGTCCGGCTCAGAAGGCAAAAATCCGGGTCGTTACGGACCCGGCTCAAAACACGTTGATCACCGATGGCGTTTCCATCAATGGGAATAATTCATTCAGTGTCGATCTGGGTGATTTTGGCGCGGAAAGCAAAAAGCGGGTGACGCTGATCTGTCGCCCCCTGAAAGCCGATGAACATTTCACGGTCAATGTTTCCATCAATTCCTCTGTGCGAGAGATCAACGGAGACAATAATCAGGCGCGGGAGGAGATTCCTGTTTTTGACAGCCCGGCTACACCCCTGGATCTGACCATATCCGGCGTGGAAATCACACAGGGCATTCAAAACCTGGCCAATGAAGTCCCTCTGATTGCAGGCAAGAAAACCTTGGCCAGGCTTTATGTGAACACGGCCGGAGCCACGGTCCCCGGACTGGAGGCGAAACTCCATGGAACCCGAAACGGTGAGCCTCTGCCCATGTCTCCGCTGTCACCTTTTACAGAATGCCCGGTCATACCACCCAACCCGAATCGGGCGAATCTGACGGATTCCATTAATTTCCTGCTCCCCGAGGAATGGCGGGAAGGTTCTCTTACGCTGACCTTTGACCTGAACGCAAACCGGAAAATTCCCGAAGAGGACTACACGAATAATACCTTGGAGCGGGATATTTTCTTTTTCAGCCTTCCGCCCATTTGCATCAAAACCTATCCCGTCCATACGGAAAACAGCAACGGGGGCAGTCTGAAACCATCGGCCCGGGTGGGCGACCGTATCATTGCGAAAGCGCTCTCACTGTTGCCCACTGCCCGCATCCGAACCTTCCCTCAAGGCGGCAGCCTCCTTGAGGAATTGCATCTTTGGGGGTGGGGCCCCTATGAGTTCGACACCAATGGAGATGATGACAATTTCAAGGTGTTGAATACCCTTTGGTGGCACGATCAGACTTCGGACGATCCGGATAGTTGCGATGACGCCAACGCTCGAACCCATTATCTGGGAATTGTCCATAAAAACACGGCCGGATCCTATGCAGGGGTCGGTCGGAGGCCCGGCGATCAGCTGGTCGTTAAAATGTTTGATGATGTCTCCGAGACCAATGATCCCGATTTCCCCTTGGGTGGTCGCATTCTGGCCCATGAACTGGGCCACAATTATGGCCGCCGGCATGTGGACTGCAACGATCCGGCCGGGACGGATGGCAATTATCCATTTCCTGCCTGTCAGTTCGCCCCTGCCGATCCGGACGGTTTCTATGGAACCAATCTATATGATACGGAACAAATCAATATCATTGCCCCTGTTGACGGTTCAGGAACGGAAGGGCCGGGCGACCTGATGTCCTACGCGTCCAACCGCTGGCCCTCGTCCTACACTTGGAACGCCATGGCGGTTGAACTCGCCGGACAGCAGCAGGACCTGGTCGTGTGGCCCCCGCCGACCCCCGACGCGCCGTCCGCTCAAAGCGGCGGCGTCCTCCATGTCAACGAGGAGCGGATCTATCAGCGCAGCGATCTGCGTATCCTTTCTTCCGATGAGATTATCATGCTTTCCGGATACATTGCCGACGATGAAACCACCGGACAAATCGAGACGGTCTATCGGTTCGCTCAAAATACCGTTGTGCCCGCTCAAAAATTGTACACTCTCTGGAATCGTCAGGGCCTCGCTCTCGAAGCGGACTCTCTTTACTCAGCTGAATTGATCGACGCCACCAGTCAGACGCTGGCCCTGGAAGCCTTCGAACCAGGGGAAGTCGCAGAATCGGAGACCGGGATTTTACTCTTTGGTGTGACGCTGCCTATGGTGGACGGCGCCACGGCCCTTCAGATTCGGAGAGGCGAGGAGATCCTCGACCGCGTCGTCTTCAGCGTGACGCCGCCCGTGGTTCAAATCACCGCGCCCACGCAAGGCGCCGTGATCGACTCGGGACAAATGACCATATCCTGGAACGGACAGGACGCCGACGGCGATGACTTGGAGTACCTGATCCAGTACAGTTCCGATCTCGGCGCCTCGTGGATCACTCTGGTCGCCAATTACCAGGGGGATACCATCACCATCGACACCAATCTCCTCTCTGGCTCAGAAGACGCCTGCTATATCCAGGTGATTGCCTCCGACGGTTTCAACACCGCCAGTGATCAAGTCGGCGCCTTCACCATCGCTCCTCGCCCGCCTGTTGTGACGATCCATAACCCTGCCGATGGCTCTGTGCTGAGGGCGAATCGTTCTTTCCTTGCCGAAGGGGGCGCCTATGATCCGGAAGATGGCCCGCTGACCGGCTCTTCCCTGCGTTGGTTCCTGAACGATGACAGCGAGCCGGTCGATCAGGGTGAAGAAGCCCAGTTCACAAGGCTCCCACCGGGAGAACATCGATTGTCGCTCGTGGGAACCGACAGTGACGGTCAGGTCACCACCGCTACGATCTCGCTGATCGTCCCGGCGCCGCCCAAGCCCCCCCATTCATTATTTCTGGCGTATTGACTCATCAGGGGAACGGCGTAAAAATCGAAAGGCAGGCGTTGCGTTGATGAAGCGAACAAGAAGATATACACGGATGATTTCGGCCAAAATGCGGGCGCCCCCTTGCGGCGTCGGTTGGCGCTTCGAAAGGGAATGTCGGTCTTATCCCCATTGGGGCGGACGCCAACCGCTGCCGACCGGTTTTCGAGAAAACCATCTCAATATCCACAATTCGATGGACTGGGGCAGATCACGCACATAGACATCCGTGGATACGGGAACCACCAGACGGTTGATTTCCAACAATTCGCGCAGGGCCCCGACCAGTTCGGGCACATCAAAAAGATGGGCGCCTTCCAGGTTCTTCGTCTGTACAAATTCATGCATTCCGAAGAAGCCAGTCCGATCATCGGGGAAGAGTTGTTTTAAATCAGCGTCACGCATCTTCTTCCGCCGTTGGATGGATACGATTTTGGCTTGGAGAAGGGAGCGGGTGATTCGGTTGAGGGTGTTGAAAATCATGTTGGGCGGCGCGATTTTGCGCAGGTCGCGATAAAGGAGCAGGGCCTTTTCGGCCTGTTTTGATCGCAAGGCGTCCTCGAAAGCAAAGGTCTTGTTCTCGCCGCGACATTCCTGAACCCAGCCGGCTTTTTTGATCGCCTTGTACAGCGCTGAGGTTTTCAGGACTTGTGTGTTCATGTCCTTTTCGTAATTCAGGAAGATAATGGCGTTGGGCGTCTGGAGCAGGCCTTCGGTCAGGAAATCACAAAAGGCTTTTGTGACTTTGGCTTTTTTGGAGCCGCTTTTCGGAGAGGCGCTGGCGGCTTGGCGTCCGGGAATGCCGCACAAATCCTGCAGATCCGTAATGGTGACGACGCGTCGCGCGTCCTCAAAGAAGGACAGGGTGGACAGCTCGCTGACAACATCCCAACCGATATCTTCCAGTTTGAGGGCCTTGTTGGACGCTGTAATTAATTCGGTCAGGTTCTCATCCCGCATTTCTGACGGAATCAGAGAATTCAGTGTCCGGTCGTGGACCTTGTTCATCGCCTCCACATCCTGACCATGGATCAAACAAACTTGCGCCATCCGTTCATTGGCCATCGTTCGCCCCTTCCCGTGTCCGGCGCCATTCGCGCATTCGCCGCTTGTAAATTTCCCGCGCTTCGTTAAAGAAACGCAACGCCACCGGTTCGGCATGATCCGGATACGTCCAGGGCCATGGCGCGAAGCCTTTGTCTTTTGCCCGATAAGTCAGCGTGACTTCGGCAAAGATTCCGCGGGCCAGATACAGGCGATGGGCGAAATCCTTCGTCGTCGCCAGGACGACTTTCGCCAGGTTTATATACCCCGGGTCCACGTTGACGGTCCGGCCTCCGGCGGCGGCGCGCAAGGTGTCTTCGATTTCATTCGATTGGCGCTTAATGTCCACAATCATTTCCTGGTCAATGAGCCGTTCGCTCGCTGCCCATTGCCGGATCAGTCCAGCGCCCATTTCCCGTTCATAATAGTTTGTGTGGTCAAAGGTGATGGGCTCGCTCCGCAGAGCCAGGGGACCAAAGGTGTCCTCCAGATGCGCGCTGATAGTGTCTAATCCTTCCGCATTACAGGCGAGGAGGCTGAAAAACAACAGCGCCGGTTCCGGTTTTTCAATGATTGCGCCCATAATCGTCTTCAGAAAAAGAGTGTTGGTTATTAAAACTGCTTTACCAGGCTTTCCAGGAGGCGAACGAATCGCTCCCGGGCCTGTTGGCCCATTTCCAGAACCTCATCATGCGTTACTTCCACCGAGCCGTGGACATGGGAATTGGTTATGAGCGAAAGGGCCAGGACTTCCATCCCCGCGCGCGCCGCTGCCACCGCTTCGGGGATGGTTGACATGCCGACCGCTGAAATACCGGCCATCTGGGCCAGTTCCACTTCGGCGCGGGTTTCGTAAACGGGGCCCAGATTCACACAATACACGCCTTCGCTCAAGGGGATTCCCGCCGTCCGGGCAGCCATTCGGGTCTGCGCGAGCAACCGGGGGCTGAAAACCGCTGTTCCCGCGCCGGCGCGAGGATGGACGCCCGGCGCCGGGAAGCGAAAGGCGCGAAAATTGGACAGATTCGCATAGTCCGTGATTGCCATCAGGCTTCCGGCTCGAATCAGGGGATCCACCGATCCGGCGGCATTCGATAAAATCAGGATGCGACTTCCCAATCGCGCCGCCAACCGGACCGCAAAAGTGACGGCTTCCATGCCCACGCCCTCATAGAGGTGCTTGCGACCGGAAAAGACGGCAAGGGGGCGCTTCTCCATGATCCCCGTGACCAGGCGGCCCGCATGACCGACGACTTTGGAAGCCGGAAAGCCGGGAATGGCGCCGTAGTCCAACTCCTGCCGTTCGGTCAGTCCCGACGCCACAGCCCCTAACCCTGACCCGGCCACAAAGACAATGTTCGGAAAGCGCGCCCCTAATCGCGCGCGAACCGTATCGGCCGCCATGGCCATCGTTCGGTCGTTTGTGGTCTGATCGGATCGGAGGTCTGAATCCATGGGGCGTCCGCCTTTTTTTCGCGCGTCAACTGAGCGCATACTCTAGACAGTCCGCAGCGTAAACTCCATTGAAAATCGCGCCCATACTAAGGACCGCGGTCACGCTTAGGCTGGGCGTGACCGCGGCTGTCGATGGGGAGGGTGTGGATTGGAGAATTATTGATGTTTCATTTCGATGGTTCCCACAATGACGCCGTCGGCAACCTGCTCGCCGGACATGATCAATTCAGAGAAGACGGTTTCCACCTTTTTGCTGCGCTGATAGCCGACTTCCTCGGCCTGACGGAGAGCGTCCAAGGTTTGTTTGACGGCGGCGGACTGATTCGCATTCGCGCCATTTTCCAATAGCAGTTCTACCCGTGGGAGTTTTTTGGGCGCCGCGACAATGTGGATCCGTTCGATGCCCGTGTTTTCATCCATCCGGAACCAGCCTTGCAGTGGGAGGCGCTGTGTGGACTGGGCGGTCAGGAGTTCCACGGAACTGGTCTGCCCCGGGATTGGGTTGAGCAGCGAATAGGCGCCATTCGCGCCTTCATGGAACAGGTAGAGATGTAGATTTCTCGATGGAATCATGAGGAAGCAAAAGCGCTGGCCTGTTGAAAAGCGGATGTTTTCAGGCGCTCGCGGTTGCATGGTGGGATCGCCTTCGAGCAAAATGGCATACCGCAATTGCACATCCTGTTCGCCGCCCGTTGGGGCGGGGATCGGATCGGTCGGCGGTTGGGTCATGTCGGCCAGCGGATCGGGCGCCGCATTCGGATCCATCGGCGGGGGCGGGGGCGGCATGGCGGCGGATGAGCCGGGGTCCGGGTCGTAAACCACATTGCGGGCTCCGGATTCCAGCGGCTCTGATCCGTCGTCCTCCCCACCGCCCGTTCCCTTGACCAGGATCATCTGCGCGTTATTGGAGTTGGCTTGCGAGTCCGGCGTCCCGCGGTCACAGGCTGACAAAAAGACAATTATCGCGGCCATCCAGCCCAGCCCTGCTCGAATTAACCATTGTTTATACATTAATCTGTCCTCCCGAGGGAAAATACTTCCAGTGCCTGTTCGGGGCATCCTGTCTATTTACGGGTCGGAAGCAAAGGAAAAAACTTGCCTGAAATATTCAGCGCGGGTGAGGGGCGTGTGTTGGATTTGCCATTGAGACGGACAGGCATTGGCGCGAAAATATCCCAACACCTATAACGGAGGCGGCGGATATGATTCTGGCGGTGGATATCGGGAATACGCAAACCAGTGTATGCCTGTTGGACGGAGATCAAGTGGTACACAACTGGCGCTTGAGCAGCCGCCTGGATCGGCCACCTCAGGAACTGGCCGTCACACTCAAGGGGCTTTTCGATCTGGATGGTTTTGATCCTCGCCAAACCCGGGCGGTGGTCATCGGATCCGTGGTGGGCCCCTTGACGCCGCAGTTCGTCTGGGCCTTGGAACGACTGACCGGTCGCCCCCCTCTGACAATCGACGGACACACCCCCATGCCTGTGACCAATGGTTACGGTAACCCCAATCAGGTCGGGGTGGACCGTCTGGCGAACGCCGTCGGAGGCGTTCAGCGATATGGCGCCCCGTTGATCGTCGTTGATTTCGGAACGGCCATTACCTTTGACGTGATTTCACCCGATCATGTCTATCTGGGGGGGGTGATTTTGCCCGGTCCGGAGATGATGGCCGAGTCCCTGGCGGCCGGCACGTCGAGTCTGCCCCGGATCGCCCTGGAACCGACGCCGGATTCTGTCATTGGACGGACGACACGCGACAGCATCGCCGCCGGCATAACCTATGGGATTACGGGAACGGTCGATTCGCTGGTCGCTCGGATTCGCCAGGAACTGGAGGCGCCGGACTGTGTCGCCGTGGCCACCGGGGGACGGGCGGCCGAATATGTTCGACACAGCGAAGCCCTGTCGGCGTATGAGCCGTTTTTGACACTCTGGGGGCTGCGGGATATTTGGCAATACCAAAGCGAGTCGTCCTTGTCCCGATAAAGGCATACACCAAATAATCAAAATGAAAGAGGCGGCGCGAATGGGGTCGATCGCAACCAATCATATCGCCTGGACGGCTTCCGATCTCTGGCCCTGGGCATCCCACGCCGGGCCGTTTTCAATCCCCCAATCCCGGCGCTGTACAAAGAGCACGTCACCAAACGACAACAAAAGTGGCGGGACCCCCTTACGCCGACACCCCGGGGGGGCCTCAGGAAGGACCCAACCAAGGACAATATTCTTCTGGCGCTACTGTTATGAGAAGGGCGGCCATTTCATTGGCTTTCCAAGAAGCATCAAAAGTATCAATTCCGTTTGTAGTATAATCAATTCCAGATACTAATCTTGAAGCATAAAAACGCAGGCTTTCAAAGTCTTGAAGTGAATTCAAGCGATCTTTCCATAAAGTATTAGCCAGCCAGCACCCTGCGGTTGCCAGTTTATCATCATATGAAGCAGACTTCCATTCGCCGAGAGTTGCTCGAACTAAAAACCCGTTATCAAACCAATTTTGCCTTGATACGGTGGCTTGTCGTCTCTGATTTGTCTTTGTTTGTTGAGGATATTGATGGACAATCCGAATAGTCTGGCCATAAAAGGCCGTAGAATTCACCCATCCCATGCCAAGGTATTCCCCCCGTAAACCGTTCGCATCGACACGGTACCAAATCGTTCCCTGTACATCCCTTTTTTCGTGGATCAATATCGTAGATGAAACTGGTAATGTAATCTTCTGCGCCATCGCCAGGATTGTAGCGTCGACACCAACGGGTTCACAGTCTGGCATTAGGGCTGTTACCTCAGATATACGGTAAGTTGAACCTATTTTGAGCGATTCATACTCGAATGTTCGTTCTTCCGTTTGACCTAAAGGAACATCTTCATTTGCAAAAGCCTGTTTCTCAAAATATCGTGCTGTTTCTTGCATCAGACGTTCTTGAA
>JADFCT010000381.1 GCA_017161665.1 Candidatus Sumerlaeota bacterium | reverse complement strand
TGAGTTTTTCATCGATGAGGGACGCTGAAAACCGTTGCCCAATGGCGAATTCTCCGGTGAGAGTGCCCATGGTGCCGGAAAAGATCACCAGGTCTTTCAACGGACC
This sequence comes from Candidatus Sumerlaeota bacterium, assembly GCA_017161665.1. Classification (GTDB taxonomy): domain Bacteria; phylum Sumerlaeota; class Sumerlaeia; order JADFCT01; family JADFCT01; genus JADFCT01. The sequence continues at coordinate 3,249 of JADFCT010000381.1, read as the reverse complement.
GGATAGCTTCGTCTTCACAAAGGTCATCAATTCTTCCGGGTTGAGCAACAGCCCCAGCCGCCCTTCCTGACAGGTCGTTTCCGCGGCGCCGTTGACGATGCGGCTGGTCAGCAGGAGGTCGTCCCAGTGCCCGGCCACCTCTTTAAGCGGCCACACCTTTCGGCTCATGATGTTGGGGCAGATCTGCTTGGCACGGGGGATGTCGGTTTCTTCCAGATGACGGTCGGTATGGTCGCTGCCCAGGCCGACGTACACTTCGTTTTCATCCTTGACCAGCAGGACGTATTCCACCTCGCCGGAGGTCTTGTCGCCGTAGACCTCGATCATCCCGTCCGTGGTCAGGGTGCTGCAGATCACCGGAAACAGAACCGGCGTCGATTTGGGGCCGGGAATCCCTTTTGCCGCCAACTCCTGAATGTGACGCTGAACCTCTTCCTGGTTTTTGCCCACATACCCGGCGTTGACCATGCGGTCGAACCGGAACGTCAGCGGCCGTGTCCCGGATTGGTTTTCCAGTTCAAGATAGATTTCCAATGCAGCTCCTCTCATTGAACGCTTTTTTGGGGTTAAAGGGCCGGGGGGATGTTATTTTTTGTGGTATCGAATCTCGAAGGTGACGCACCCGTAGGGAATTTTATATGGCCCGTGGGTCATTCCCGGCGGGCGGCAGGCGTAATAGCCCGGCAGGAAGGTCTGGTCCTTGGCGATGTCGTAGAGGGTGCCCTCCACGATCAGGACTTCCTCCCAGAAATCGTGAACCAGGGTCTCCGACGTTTCGATGCCCGGGGGGAATTTGAGCATTCGGGTGTAGTCGCCGGTGTCGGGATCATGGCTGAGAATCTTCTCCTTGATGCCCAGCTTGTCGCCTTCCACCGGCCGCCATTCGTACTCGGTGTCGTAATCGATGAATTCAATCTCGGGTTTCGGCATGAGGGGCCTCCTTTATGTAAGGGTTTGAACCACGAAATACACGAAAAGCGCGAAAAAAGCGGGTTTTGAGCCGGCATGCCGAACTGAGATCATTTTCTGCCTTCCAGAACGGCGCTTTCGCTGTTGTCCAGATGGTGGAGCATGGCGTTTCGGGCCGCTTCCGGGTCTTTTTGGCGGGCTGCCTCGATGATGGCTTCGTGTTCGGCCAGGACCGTCTCTCCCCGGCCTTCCAATTGCAGGGCCTGGGTCCCCATGAGGTGGATCATGTTCCGCAGGTTTTCCAGGATGGCCTGCATGCGGCGGTTTTGGGTGAGCCTGCAAAATTCAATGTGAAAGGCCCGGTCGGCGTCGAGAAAGGCGCGATAATCACGTTTTTCAAACGCCGTCCGCTGATCCGTCAGGGTCCGTTCAATGACGGCCATATTCACAGGCGGGTCGTTTCGGGCCACCCGTTCCACGATGGCGGTTTCCAGGGCCTTGCGGAGTTCGAAAATTTCGGCCACGTCCGTTTCCGTGAAGCGGTTGATGACCACGCCCTTGCGGGGGATGAAGCGAACAAGCCCCTGAACCGAAAGTTCCAGGAGCGCTTCGCGCACCGGAGTGCGGCTGATGCCCAGGTCCTTGGCCAAAGCCATTTCATTGTAAACCTCATCGAGCTTGAGATGCCCCGAGAGAATGGAATCGAGCAGGGCGTCGCGCGCCATTTTGGCCAGGGATTCGGGTTTGTTGAGGGACTGGAGTTTGGGCATTGCATATCCTCTCGTCGGTTGGGTGTAATATATTACATACTGCATGTGGTGTGTCAAGACTTTTTATGCTCGTATCGCAACGCATTGAAAAAGCGTCGTCAAACTGCTCATCTCCCTGCTCAAAGGCGAGCCCTTAAGCATTGTTTTGACAAATCCGACGCTTTCCTGATATTATAATGGTACAAATCGAGGGGGAACAATGCCGGCAACCATCCAAATCCATGTTTCCGACGAACTTGCGGCTCGCCTCAAGCCGCTTGAGGAAGACAGACTTCACGAGGCCATCGAAATAGGCTTGAACCGTTTGGACCTGGCGGACCAGACGATCTTTGACGATCTGAACGACGTTCTTGAATTGCTCTCCAACCTCCCCGCGCCGAAAGACATCCTCTCTTTGCGTCCTTCCGAACGCCTGCAAGCCAGAATCGATTATCTATTAGATAAAAACCGCGGTGCGGGATTGACCCCTCAAGAGGAAAAAGAATGGGGACAATACGAGTACCTTGAGCACATCGTGCGCCGCGCCAAAGCTCAAGCCCAAATCAAAATCCAGCAAAGAAATTCCTGAATCCGAATGGGATTCCACGTCTCCGCGGAACTGCGAAGGATTGTTCAGCAACGTGCGGGCAGCCGCTGTGAATATTGCCGGATACCTGGTATTCTGACCTTTGCGCCATTGGAAATCGATCATATCGTTTCCATGAAACACGGCGGAGCAACCGACGAGAGCAACCTGGCATTGTCTTGCAGCCTTTGCAACAAACACAAAGGTAGCGATATTGCCTCCATTGATCAGGAATCAGGCCGGATCGTTCCGCTATTTCACCCTCGGAAAGATAGATGGGCAGACCATTTCCGGGTGCAAGACGCAATGATTATCCCCCTGACGCCCGAGGGCAAAGTGACCACCCGTCTGTTGCAACTCAATGCCGCCAATCGAATCAAAGAGCGAAGACTGATACTTAAAATCCGCCCTGACGCTTACGACTGATCACTGCTTCTCCCGCCACAATATTTGAGCCCCCCACCATTCTGACAGGAACCCATTGACATGCCCCTTCCCTTCTGTTATGTGATCAAAAATTTGATCAAATTTCTAATCATCTTTATCGGAGACGATCATGTCACTCAATTTTTTAGAAGGCAACGAAGCCATCGCCTACGGCGCGATGGCGGCGGGTTGCCGGTTTTTCGCCGGGTATCCCATCACCCCGGCCACCACGGTGTTCAACACCATGCTGAAACTGCTGCCGCCGGAAGGCGGGGTCTGCCTGCAAGGGGAGGACGAAATCGCCTCCATCGGGTTTTGCCTGGGGGCGTCCATGGCGGGGCTCAAATGTCTGACCGCCACGTCGGGACCCGGCATCAGCCTTTACAGCGAACAGATATCCTTTGCCATCGGCAGCGAGATTCCGCTGGTCATTGTCGATGTGCAGCGGCTCGGGCCCAGCACCGGCTCCGCCACCCGGGGCGCCGACGGCGACATCCAGTTTCTTCAATGGGGCAACAGCGGCGGCCTGCCGGTGATCGTGCTGGCACCGTCGGATGTGGGTGACTGCTACCTGCTCAC
>JADFCT010000380.1 GCA_017161665.1 Candidatus Sumerlaeota bacterium | reverse complement strand
CAGAGTATACACAAGGCGGATTGACGACAGCGCCCACCCTTACAGCCGACACGATAAATGGTTCTTTGAAGGTTGTGGTCCCCGGCGTCAGCGCCACCACCGTTTTATGGAACACAATGCTCACCTATTCGGAGGTGCGGGAATGAGGCTGACGCCACTGGGTTCAAACGCCCTGCCGCTTGTGATTCTGTTGGGCGGCGTGGCGCTGATCTTTCTGGATCGGACGGCTTTGCTGTCGCCTCCAGCTTATACGGAGCGCGGCGCCGCGGCCTTTGAGCGCGGGGAATGGGTCGAGTCGATCCGCCTTTTCTCCCAGGCCCAGAAGCATTGCGAGACGGACATCCTGGCCCACCGGATGCTCGGCATGTCCTATCACAACTACCAGTGGAACGATGAGGCTCTGCGACAGTACGAGTCGGTCTGGGGACTTTTCGCCCAGGAGGCGGCCCTGGCCATGCGAAATGCCGGGCGGCTGTATCGGGAGCGCGGAGAAAACGATCAGGCGTTGATGTGTTATCAACGGGCTCTGGGAACGGATCCGGCGTTCGTAGGCGCCTGGGTGGACCTGGCGGATCTGCATATCGCGCGGAATGAATGGCAGCCAGCTCTCGAAGCGATCGGCCGCGCCATCGAACTGGAGCCGGAAAACGCCTCGCTGAAATCGCTTCGGGAACGGATTATGCAGCGGTTGACATCGGAAGCGCCGAAAGCCCCTGAACCGACGCCTTCCACACCGACGCCCCGGCCCGGAGGCGGCCAATGAGGCTTCTCTGGATCGCTCTGACAATTCTGGCCTGTCTGACGGCGGCGCGCGGTTTTTTCCGAACCGAGGCGCTGGCCGGTCACGACACGGCGGCCTATTATGTATCGCAAAGCGAATTTCACGAAAACCTACGCGCCGGAAACCTGTGGCCGCGGTGGTGTCCGGATAATCGTTTCGGCTATGGGGACGTGAAACTGCAACACCGCCCGCCGGTGAGTCATTTCCTGGCCGAACCGTTCGTCTTCCTGACCGGACGCCGGATTACCGGCGTCCACGGGGCCGTGATCCTGTTGATCTTTTTCGCCGGCGGCGGCATGTTTCTCCTGACCCGGCGACCGCTGGGGCTTCCCTGCGCCGCCGTGGCGACGACGGGGTATGTGACGGCCAATTATTTCCTGGCCAACCTCTACCTGCGCGGGGCGTGGTACGAGGCGGCGGCCTATGCGGCCATGCCCTGGATCCTCTGGGCGAACGAGGAATTGACGCGATCCGATCGGGATCGCGACGACGACAAAGCGGCCTATGGTCGCCGAATCCGTTTCTTTGTCCTGGGCGCCCTGGTCTGGGTGGCGCTGATTTGCGGTCACCCCCAGACGGGGATGGTCTTCGCGCCGTTGGCGGTCTCGCATGTGTGGCTGCGCCTGCGGGTCAGGGAAGTCCGGCGGCCGCTGGCCTGGACGGCGGGGGCTTTCGCCGTGGGGCTGATGTTGTCGGCGCCGTACTGGCTGGCCTTCCGTCTGGAAATGCCGTATGTGCGGATGCATCTGTACGACCTGGGGCTGCAATCGTATTTCCGGAATTTTCTGGATTTGAAGCGACTGGTCTTCGACGCCTGGCCGGCGCAATATCAGATGTACACGGGGAATACGGACTATCTGAACCGGCCGATTCACGTGGAGATGCTGGGACTGAACCTTTGGGCAATAGTCGCGCTGGCGGCGGGGCCGTTTTTCTGGTTCGGTCGTTGGCGGGAGCGGCGGACCGCCGGAGCCTCCCTGTTTTTTTATGGTTGGACGCTGGGGCTCATCACATTTGCCCTGCCCTTGTCCTGGGGATTGTGGGAGCGGCTTCGCGTTCTTCAGTACTTCAACTTCCCTTGGCGGGCGCTGGGGGTGGCGTCCTTGTGCCTGACCGTGCTGATGGCCGTGACTTTGCGCCAGTTCTTTGTCCACAGTCGCTTGAGCCGCGCCGGGCGGGCCGTGGCCGTTTCGATGGTCCTGACGGCGCTGATTGTCGGCGCCTGGCCCCATACGGTGGGCTGGAGCGGCCAGGTGACCGAGCAATCGCTTCAACCCGAAAACATTCGCCTTACCGACGGCATCCCTCAACACTTCCACACCCCGCGCTGGGTGAAAAATTATCCCATCCGACCGGCGGAACAAGACGCGGAAATCCTGAACGGCCAGGGGATCATCGAAAATCTCCAACGCGGCGTGACGGAGTGGACACTGGACGTTCGGGCCGAGACAGCCATGGCGCTTCAGTTCAACCACCATTACTACCCCGGGTGGGAATTGGTTTCAGAAGGTGGCCCCACGGTTGAGGCCCAGCCCGCGCCCGGAGGATGGATGGTCTTTCAATTGCCGACGGGCGAACATAAACTGACCTTACGCTTCGGCTCCACGGCGGCGCGGAAGACCGCGGACGGGCTGGGGCTGGCAGGCGGAGTGCTTCTTATGGGGGCGCTCTTCTCGAATCTTTTCCGCTTCGGACGGCGAAAATCCAAAAAAAACGCCGATGACGGCGGGGAGGTGGCCCATGAATGAGGCGCCCCTCTCCCACCGAAGCCGTGGATCGCGAATGGGCTGGGGCGCCGCCGTCGTCGGCCCGGCGCTCCTCATGTTTGTCATCGGCTGGACGCCGGGCATCAGTTTTACAGAGGATCTGGGCCGGCATCTGTTGTTGGGAAATATCATTCTGGATGAGGGAGCCATCCCGGATACGAATCGGCTGACCTATACGTGTCCCGATTTTCCTTTCGTCAACCATCACTGGCTTTTTCAGGTCGCGGTGGCGGCGCTGTATGAACGGGTGGGGCTCAACGGTTTGATCCTGTTGAAGGCCTTCGGGATGGCTATGGCGCTTGCGCTCGCGCTGTGGGCGGCGCGCGCGGCGATGGTCGCCGATCCGGAAAGCAACGCGCCTCAATGGAAAGCGGCGCTCTTGTGGGGCGCCGGCATTCTGAGCGCTGTGACGATGGGATTTCGCGCCCATATCCGGCCGGAACTGGCCTCTTTCTTTGCAGTGGGGGTTTTACTGTTTTTATTCGAAGGCATACGAACTCATCGCGGAATGCTTTGGAAAGGTCTGCTCTGGCGCGGCGCCGTTGCGCTGGTCTTGCTGGCGTGGGTCAACTCGCATATTTATTTCGCCTTTGGACTGGCCATGGTGGGGGCTTTCGCATTGGAACGCTGCCTGATTGATTTTTCCATGAAAAGCGTGGCCCGCGAGTTGGTGTGGTTTCTGATCGTGTCAGGAGCCTGTCTGTTGAATCCGAACGGCGCCGAGGGCCTGTTGTATCCGTTTCAGATACTGTCCAACTATGAAGTGAATATAACGGAGAATTCGACCTTGTGGGCGCTTTGGGGCCAGG
>JADFCT010000379.1 GCA_017161665.1 Candidatus Sumerlaeota bacterium | reverse complement strand
TGATTTCTTACTTTTTCGGCCACCAGAGAATTGGCGGCGGGCAAGCGCCCCGGTCCGGTCGCCGATCCGTTGCCCATTCCCTTGTAGCCATGGCAGACCTGACAATAAATATCATAGTTCCATTCGCCACGCTTAAGGTTCGCCATCGTTCGGGGCAGGGGATTGGTCAATTCCCGAGCCGCCCCTTCCGGATCGTTGGCGTACGGATAAGGAACCACGCCCCGCGCCACAGAACCAACCGGCGCGGCCAGGGTCACGATGCCGGTGGTCAACTCGGGCGCCAGGCTTTGCGCCCGGCCACTTGCCTGAATCGCCATGCCGTTCAGGAACGGGATGTTTGTGATACGCAGTCCAAACCAGACCGAAAGGGGCGCCAGAAAAATGGCGATCACCAGGGCGATCAGAAGTCCTTTGTAGAGACGATCCGGGAAAGTTGGACGGATGCCGTCCAACTGCCGTTGCAACCATGATCGATTCATTGCCATCCTCGTTCCTTCATCACGGGCCTTTAGGTTCAAAGCGTCTTATGGGTTGTCCGAATATCCACACAGCCGCATTCCTTGAGAAATATCCGGGCCGCTTCTTCTGATTCAAATTGATCGTCGGCGCTTTCGAGGACAACGGCAAAGCGTGAGCCGGTTACCTCCGCCATCATACCGGCGCAATGGAGCGGCGAACGCCATCGCAGGAGTCCACAGGTTCCCAGGACGGCCGCAAACGTTGTCAGAGCGCCAAAGAGCACAAATAATTCAAAGGTGACCGGAATAAAGGCCGGCCAGCTGAACAGGGGTTTGCCGCCGATGATGAGCGGGTAGTCATAGGCGCTCATAAACCACTGCATACTCTTGGCCACCACCACACCGATCAGACCGGCGCTGATGGTGAGCCAGGGAATAAAGGATTCGCGGAGGCCCATGGCCTTTTCCAATCCATGGATCGGATAGGGGGTATGACAATCCCACCGTTGCCATCCGGCGTCGCGGATCCGTTCCGCCGCCGCTAAAAGAGCATCCGGGGTATCGATCAATCCAATGACGACTTCCACCTGGCTTTCGCTCATGATCTCACCTCCCCGTGTCCATGACCCGGTTGGGCATGGGGCAGGGCGTTCTTCAGTTCCGCCACGGCGATCGTGGGCGCCAGACGGCAGAACAACAGCAACAAGGTAAAGAAAAAGCCAAAACTGCCGATCAAAAGCCCCCAGTCCACCCAGGTCGGCGTGTAGTAATCCCAACTCGACGGCAGATAGTCACGATGCAGGCTCGTGACGACGATCACAAATCGCTCGAACCACATCCCGACATTAACCAGCAGAACGATGGGAAGCATGAGCCAGGGTGTGCGGCGGAAGAACCGGAACCAGAACAACTGCGGGGCCAGCACATTGCAGCTCACCATGGTCCAGTAAGCCCAGGCGTAGGGGCCCAGGGCGCGATTCAGAAAGACGAATCGCTCATAGGCCACCCCCGAATACCAGGCGATGAAGAACTCCGTGGCATAGGCATAGCCGACCATCAGGCCCGTAGCGATCAGAATCTTGTTCATCACTTCCAGGTGATCGGCCGTGATGATATGTTCCATTTTGAAAATCCGGCGGACGAAAATCAGACACGTGCAGACCATGGCGAAGCCGCTGAACACGGCCCCGGCCACGAAGTAGGGCGGAAAGATGGTTGTGTGCCAGCCGGGAATCATGGACACGGCGAAGTCAAAGGAAACAATGGAATGGACGCTGATGACAAGGGGCGTCGAGAGACCCGCGAAGAGAAGATAGGCCTTCTCATAGTGATTCCAGGCCCGCGCGCTTCCCGTCCAACCCAGGCTCAACAGACCATAGATGGTTTTGCGAATGGGATGAACCGCCCGATCGCGCACGGTGGCCAGATCGGGGATCATTCCCATATACCAGAACAACAGGGAAACCGTAAAATAGGTTCCCACGGCGAAAACGTCCCAACACAGTGGTGAGCGAAAGTTAATCCAGATATTGTGCTGGTTGGGCAACGGCAGCAACCAGTAGGAAGCCAGCCAGGGACGCCCGGTATGGATCAGAGGGAAGATCCCTGCGCACATGACGGCGAAGATGGTCATGGCTTCGGCAAAGCGGCAAATGGCGGTGCGCCACGGTTGTCGCATCAGGAACAGAATGGCGCTGATGAGCGTTCCGGCATGGCCAATCCCCACCCAGAAGACAAAGTTGACGATGGCCAGTCCCCAGGCTATCGGATTATTCAATCCCCAGGTTCCCACACCACCAAAAATCGTGACCCCCACACAGACGAAGAAAAAGAACGCCAGAGGCGTTGTGATCGCCATGGCCAGCCACCAGCGGAAAGTCGGGAGACTTTCGACCGGCTTCATGACGGTATCTTCCAATCCCGTCAGGCGGTCGTCGCCCTGGACGAGTGGGGGGGGGAGGAGTGCCGCGCTTACGTCGTTCATACCAGCCCTCTTTATTCGTGTTTCCTTTTTTATCCGTCGGGTCCGTCCGTGCCGGGTCCCGTCAGTGATGGCTGCCTTGCTGATGCGAGCCGTTGTCCTCGTCCTGGAGTTCTGGGTGCGGGCGCGTGACCTTGGCCAGATAGAAGACCCGATTGCCAAGATTCAATTCCGGCAAGGCCTGATAGGTCCTGTGGTCCTCAGACTGCTTGAACATCTGACTGCTCAGATCGTTGAGGTCGCCGAAAACAATCGCCCCGGCAGGACAGGCTTGCTGACAGGCGGTCTTCAAACGACTGTCAGGAATCACCCGCAGGCCGTCGCGTTTGGACTGGAAGCGGGCAGCCGTGATGCGTTGAACGCAGAAGGTGCATTTTTCCATGATGCCGATGGAACGAACCGTGACCTGTGGGTTGAAAGCCAGACGCTGGCGGTTCTTGTGATCGTCGGTGACGGAGTCTTCTGTGTAGCGAATCCGGTCCAGCACTTCCCGTTCCAGCGTCGAGCGGTTTTTACCGTAGGCCTTTTGCGGATAATCAAAGAAATTAAATCGCCGCACCTTGAAAGGACAGTTGTTGGCGCAATAGCGCGTGCCCACACAGCGGTTATAGGTCATTTCATTCAGTCCTTCGGGACTGTGGGTGGTGGCCGCCACGGGACACACATTCTCACAAGGCGCATTTTCGCAATGCTGGCACAGGATCGGGATGAATCGCCATCGGGGCGTTTCGGCGCTCCCCTGGTTATAGCGATCAATTCGCATCCAGTGCATTTCCCGGCCCCGGGCGCATTGATCTCGGCCCACGGGGGGGACATTGTTTTCGGCCTGACAGGCCACCACGCAATGGCCGCAGCCCGTACAGCGGCTAAGGTCGATGGCCAGGCCCCATCGGTTGCGGGGGGTATAGTCGAAGGCCTCGTGTATCGGCGCCGATTC
>JADFCT010000378.1 GCA_017161665.1 Candidatus Sumerlaeota bacterium | reverse complement strand
CACCCAGAAACGGGGCGAACGACTGAACAGCGAAAGGATCGCCAGCCACACTCCCCCACAGGCGCTGGAGACGATCTGGAAGGACAACACCACGTCTCCCGTCCAATGAAACATCCGGGCGACCAAGAAATGGGATAACGGATACCGCTCATTCCACACCCAGGGATTGCGCCAGAGCATGGTCCCGTGATCCAACCGAATCACGTCGAGCGTGTCCCCGCCCTCACGCCCAATTCCGAAGCGAGAAAAAAAGGAAGGCGCCCGCCAGGCCAATCCAGGCAGAGCGCCCTGTCAACACCTGCCGCTCCCCGGCGCCATCCATGGCCATGGCCCCATTGCCTCTATGCAATCAAATCCAGGTCCCGAAGGATCTGGTCCATTTTTCCTTTATTGGCCGCGCTCATTTCACACAGGGGCAGACGATAGGCTTCGTGAATCAGCCCCATCTGCGCCACGGCGTATTTAACCGGAATCGGGTTGGTTTCAATGAAGTTAGCCCGCATGAGTTGCAGTATTCGATAATGAACCGCACGGGCTTCCGCCATGCGCCCCTCCTGAGCCAGCCGCACAATGTCACTCATCGCCTTGGGCGCTTCGTTGGCCACCACGCTAATTACACCATGGGCTCCCGACGCCACCATTGCCATGGTCAGGGAATCTTCGCCGGAAAGAATGGAAAAGTCGGGACGATCCGCCGCCGCCGCGACCATCGACATCGTCCAGTCCAGTTGCCCCACCGCATCCTTGACGCCCGCGATCCGCTCATCGCTCATGAGTCGGGCGATCGACTCGGTGGCCATGGTCACCGAGGTGCGCCCCGGCACATTGTACACAATGATCGGAAAGTCGGCCTTCTCGGCAATATAGGAATAATGACGGACCAGACCTTCCTGTGTCGGTTTGTTGTAGTAGGGCGTCACGGATAACGCGGCGTCCGCGCCAGCGGATTTGGCGAAGGCTGCCATGGAAGCCGCCTGGGCGGTGTCATTGCTCCCCGTGCCGGCGATGACCTTGACCCGACCGTCCACGATCCTGATCGCCGTTTCGATGACATGCTGGTGTTCGGGGATCGTGAGGGTGGATTTTTCGCCCGTCGTTCCACACGGTACGACGCCATCCACCCCTCCGGCGATGACGTATTCGATCAGGCGACGAAAAGAATCGGCGTCGAAAGCGCCGTCCTGGGGATCAAAGGGCGTCACCAAAGCCACATAAGTCCCGGAAAACCGCGGATGTTCGCTCAAGGCCAAACTCCCTTCACTCTGTCAATTATCTTCCCGATCACTGATATTCAGCCACTTACGTCTCTTCATCGCTCAATCTTAATCAACTGTCAAACAGAGCCGAGACCGACTGATTCCGGTGGACTCGCAAAATGGCGTCGGCCAGAAGAGGGGCGATGGTAACAACTTCCATTTTGTCGGCGCCGCGTACCTCATCCTGTGGGATTGAGTCGCTGACAATCACTTTCTTGACCGGAGAATCTTGAAGGCGCTTGATTGCCTGGTTGGAGAAAACACCATGGGTACAACAGGCGTAGATATCCTGCGCGCCGCGCTCCTTGATGGCGGCAATCCCACCCAGAAGGGTTCCGGCGGTGTCGATAATGTCATCAAAGATCAAGACATTATGCCCATCAATGTCTCCGATCAGATTCATAACTTCGGCCACATTGGCTTTGGGGCGACGCTTATCCACGATGGCCAGGGGCAGATCGAGATATTCCGCGTAGGCTCGGGCGCGCTTCACGTTGCCAATATCCGGCGACAACACCAACCCATTTTCGATATTCATTGATCGAATGTGACGCCCCAACGTCGAGATCGCATACAGATGATCGACGGGAATATCAAAGAAACCCTGAATCTGTCCCACATGCAAATCCACGGTGATGATCCGGTCCGCGCCGGCAGTGGTGAGCAGATTCGCCACCAGTTTGGCCGAAATGGGTACCCGCCCCTGTTCTTTGCGATCCTGGCGCGAATAACCGAAATAGGGGATCACCGCCGTCACGCTCCGCGCCGAAGCTCGCTTGAGCGCATCGATGATGAGCAGCAATTCCATGATACTTTCATTGGAAGGATTGCAGGTCGGTTGAATAACAAAGACCCCCCGACCGCGCACGTTTTCCTCGATTTTGACGAAACGTTCCCCATCCCGGAAAACCACACTGTCAATCCGGCCGGGCCGCAATTCCAAGCATTCGCAGATACGGTCGGTGAGTTTCGGATGGGCCGAACCACTGATTACGATCGGTATAGGCACTGGGCAGCACTCCATCGCCACCGTACGTCAGGCGGCGTCATTAGTCACGTCCTGGGTGGACTCGGCTCGAAAGCCCGGTCAATGTATCCAGTCTCCCCCCGAAGATTCAAGCCGATAAACGCCCTGTAAACTAGGTCGCCGCCATTTCCCAATCCAAGCGCGGCGACCGTTCGTTCAAAAAGTCGATCACCTCATCCCACCGGGGCAGTCCCGCCTGTCCCCCCGCCATCCGACACTTCATGGCTGCCACAGCGGCGGCGAATTCACAGGTCTGCTCCAGCGGCCAGCCCTTCGCCATGCCCACACAGAAGCCGCCGTGGAAGGCGTCACCGGCGCCGGTCGTGTCCACGGCCCGAACCTTGAAGGCCTCCCCCCGAAACGCCGGCAGACCGCCTCGGCCGGCCAGATACCCTTCCTCGCCCAGCGTAATGACTACGGCCCGATGGTACCCGCTCCAGCGCAGGGCCTCCAGGGCCGCTTCCGGCGTCTCTTTCCCTGTCAGGTCGCGGGCAAACATCCATGACGCCACCAGGTAGTCGATATGGGGCAACACATGTTCGACGCCCGGTCGCACGGAACCGGCATCCATCACCGTCACGCCCCCCGCGCCGCGAACGATTTCGGCCGCGTAGGCCGCCACCGGCAATTCCAGCCCGTCCACCAGCAACACACGGGTTCGCTTCAACAGTGACACATCAATCTGTGCCGGTTTCATCAGAGCCAGACGGCTGCGATAATAGTAAATAATCCGTCGTCCCGTTCCCTTTTCCGCGAAACAGAATCCCTGCATGGAATCCTGATCGTAGCCCTCAATCAGGTGGGATGTGTCCAGCCCCTCGGCGGCCAGCATCTCCCGCACCCGCCGCCCCGGCTCATCATCACCGGTCTTTGCGATCAGGATCGGCTCCAATCCCAGCCGATGACAGGCCACCATGGCCGAAGCCGCCGGTCCCCCACAGGTCTGCTGGAGTTCAAAGACACGCGTTTTCTCATCGGGCGCGGGGAAATCGTTGACCACCCCCACCGAATCCAGCACCACACAGCCGATGCCCATCACGTCGATCGGTTTCGTCATATCAAAACTCCGCCGAACGCGGTGTGCGCGGATAGGGGATCACATCACGGATATTTCCGAGGCCCGTGACGAACTGC
>JADFCT010000377.1 GCA_017161665.1 Candidatus Sumerlaeota bacterium | reverse complement strand
TACCGATCCGATCGAATACGTCCAGCGCATTGCGGATTTTCCCTACACGACGGCCGTCAATTATCCGGAAGGTTCGCTGGAGGGGTGGGAATTCGAAGCGCGTCAGGGATTGGGACGTTTGTGGGACTGGTTCGATGGATGGACGCTGGGCGGCAATCTGACGTTGATCGATTCCGAGGTGATCCTGCCCGAAGAAGAAGCCGAGCAATTTGAAGAACCGAATATCGAGGCGCCGATGAAGAAGCGGGATATGACGAACGCGCCCGAGCATCTTTACAACATCTTCGCCACCTATAACTTTGGCCGGTGGAATCTGCCAAACACCGAAACGGGCCTGTACTATACCGTGCGGGGCGACACCCTGGTGGCCGGCGCCGGCCAATCCAACGGCAAGTACTTGCCCAATGTCTATGAAACGGAATATGGAACATTGAATTTTTCATTTTCCCACAAATTCGGCGAACACTGCAAACTGTCTTTCCAAATCAAGAACTTGCTCGATCCGGCAATCAAGACCGTTTACCGGTCCAAGTACATCGGCGATGACGTGACAAAAACATCCTACAAGAGGGGAATGGAATACAGCATTGGTCTTGAGGGGTCGTTATAACAAGACCCTGGCGAGTGGTTTTACCTCCAACCAGATTATGACAAAGAGGCATGAAGCATGTTGAACACGAAAGAGCAAATGTTCCCAGCGGAGTTTGGTCACACAACAAAAGGATTCGGAGGAAGTCCCCGGACGACCCTGGCCGTGTGGATGAGTTGTGTGATCCTCTTCCTTCTTTTGCGGACAGGATTTTCGAATGAAGACAACGCGGAAAAAATCGAAGAGGCCCGCGCGGCGCTGAACAAATGGGTCGAAGTGCAGCGGGCGATCTCACGGGAACGCCGGGATCTGAAACTGGCAAAGGAAATGCTTCGCGAACGGATCGATCTGATGAAACAGGAAATCAAGGTCCAACGCGACAAAATTGCAGATGCCGAAGCAAGCCTGGGGGAGGCGCAGAAAAAGCAGACGGAAATGGAGCAGGAACGGGACACACATAATACCGCCGCCGAAACCTTGGAAACGAATCTCGTTCGACTCGAAGAACGAATGCGGGAATTGCTTAAACGTCTGCCGGAACCCATCAAGGATCGGGTCAAACCGCTGAGCCAGGGTTTGCCCGATGCAAACGGCAAAACTTCAACCACAGCGACAGTGGCCGAACGCTTTCAGAACGTCGTCGGCATCCTGCTCGAATCGGATCGATTTAACGGCGACCTGACAATGACCAGCGAATATCGCGATCTGCCGGATGGTTCCAAGGCGGAAGTCTCGACGGTCTATCTCGGCGTTGGCCAGGCTTACTACGTCAACGCCGACGGACGCATCGCCGGCGTGGGTCGCCCCGGAACCGAGGGCTGGATCTGGGAAGTGCGCCCCGAACTGGCGCCCCAGATCAGCCAGATAATCTCCATTCTGAAAAACGAAATTGCCGCCGCCTTTGTTCAGGCGCCCGTAACCCTTCAGCCGCAGGATGAGGAACAATGATGAAAACCCGGACAATGCTTTTGACGATTGGGATGACCCTCCTGGCTCTAACGGCCTGGGGACAGACAGAGGAGAAGGCCACCTCAACCTCGTTGTTTGACACGGCAGCCTCCGGTGTGAGCCGGCAGTTGGCGGACAGCATCGCTGAACTCGACGCCCTCCGCGAACAGGTGGTGGCCGAGACCTTACCCCTGAGCCGGGAACTGGCCAAATTGGAACGGGAACTGGAAGCAACACGGCAGGAACACCAGCAGACGGTTCGAAAACTGGACAGCCGAACGCTGGAACTGAGCAACCTGCGCAACGAAATCAAATCGCGCACCGATGAGGCGGCCTACATGTCTTCGTTGTTGAGCGATTATATTCGGACCTTTGAATCCCGGCTGCATATTAGTGAACTACAACGGCATCGCGAGAAACTGGAACAAGCCAAACTGGCGCCGGAGAACACGAGTCTGTCGCAACGCGAGATTTTTGACATTCAAACAGACCTCCTTTTCCTGGCCATTGATCGGTTGTTCGACGCGCTGGGGGGCGCCCGATTCGATGGCGAAGCCGTCGATCCCGCGGGAATGGTCACATCGGGGACCTTTGTGCTGGTGGGACCGGCGGCGCTCTTTCAGTCCAAAGACGGCAAACAGGTTGGCACAGCCGAACAGCGACTGGGTTCCCTGGAGCCGGCGCTGATCGCCTTCGCCAACCCCGCCGATGCCACGGCGGCCAAAGAGCTGATCACCGAATCGAAGGGATTGTTTCCACTGGACCCGTCCCTGGGCAACGCCCACGTCATCGAAGACACGGAAGAATCCTTTCTGGACCACATCAAAAAAGGTGGGCCGGTCATGTATCCGATTTTCGGCATGGCGGGAGCGGCGCTGTTGGTTGCCTTCTTCAAATGGTTGACCATGGCCTTTATTCGGATTCCTGGACGCCGGAAACTTCGCGCCCTGCTGGATGACGTGGCCGCTGGCAATCAACAGGCGGCGCTCGAAAAAGCAAGAAACCTGTCTGGCAATCCCATACGATGGTTTCGTGATGGAGTGGCGGGAGTCGGGCTCGGGGCGCTGGCTGGGTATGGATTCTATTGGTTGCTCCAAATGGAAGGCGTGGCGGACATGGTACCGGCACTGGCGCCTTGGACAAACGTCCAGGGACAAGGTCCCATGCTCATTGCCGGCGGCGCCGCAGTGGGGGCCTGCATCGAGTTTCTTTCCCGGCGTTTGTTTGGACATTCCCCGGTGGGGGTGATGCTGCTTGCCGGTGTGGAACATCTGGACCAGCCGGCCGAACTGGTTGAAGAAGTGATGTTTGAAAAAGTGCTGACCACGCGATTGAAACTCAATCGTCTACTCCCACTCATCGCCATCTCCGCCGCCTCAGCCCCGCTGCTCGGGTTGCTGGGTACCGTGACCGGTATTATCAACACGTTTAAACTCATTACGATTTTCGGCTCCGGTGATGTTAAGATGCTATCGGGTGGGATTTCCGAAGCCCTTATCACCACCGAATTTGGTCTGATTGTGGCCATTCCCTCTCTGCTGCTCCATTCCTTGTTATCCCGCAAGGCGAAGGGCGTGGTGGATGAAATGGAAAAAGCGGCCATCGCGCTGGTAAATGAAGTCGGTCGGTCGGCACACAGCAAGAGCCTCACAGGCCAAGCCGTCCCGCCCACGCCATCGGGGTCCCGTCAACACACCGTTCTGGAGCAACCCAAACCGAAATCGGCCCGCGATCTGATGGAAAAGCCGGTTTTGACCGTATCGCCCACGTCGACTGTCGCCGAAGCCCGAGCCGTCCTGTTGGCTTGCAAAAGCGTGGAACATTACGACGCGTTGTATGTGGTGGACGAAAACGGACGATTTGTTGGACAAGCGCTTGCCCGTCATCTGATGACAGAACCCGATGGCGAATCC
>JADFCT010000376.1 GCA_017161665.1 Candidatus Sumerlaeota bacterium | reverse complement strand
AATGGATGAAAACCTTGTCGGGGAAATTGCGAGTGATCCAGCCTTTGAGCCGTACCATGCGCACGGCCGTCCAATCGATCCCGCCGTATTTGAGGGGGATATAACCGCCAATCTCCTCGAAGACCTCGCGGCGAAACAGTTGAAAGGCCCCAAAAACATCTTGCTCCTCGAAGGCCGTATCCTGGGTGGGGTCGGAGAATTCCTCCCGCATGTAGGTGCCGGCCAGGCCGAGTTTGGGGATCGTATTGAATTTCTCAATCAGGATTTCGAACGTGTCGGGATCAAACGATATATCGGCGTCGATGTTGGCAATTAAGTCGTATTCATCGTTGGCCATCCGGTCGTATCCAGCCTTGAAACAGGTGGCCTTGGCTGCGAAGCTGCGATTGCGTTCTTCGGGCATTCGGATTAATTCCATCCATGGCCGTCCCTCCAGATAGCGGCGCACAATTTCATCCGTTTTATCCGTGGACGCATCGCTGACGATGACCCATTTCTTGGGTAAGACGGTTTGCGCAATCATGGACTGGATGGTCTTTTCAATATAATCCTCCTCATTGCGCGCCGGTGTGATCACGACATATTTCATTGTGTTCGACGACATGATGCCTCTCCATTCTCGCGTATCATTCCATTACGTCACCCGCTGGTTTTGTGCGGCGATACATTGAAAAACAGCCACTTGAGGGCCGCAAAATAACGAGCCCGCATGGCCGAAGTCCTCTGGCGCGAACGAGGACGAATCAGGCTTAAAACGCTCCAGACAAGGTAGCGGACCAGGAAATGAATCGCCAAAATCCCCGGTCCAAACAAGCGTCCCCAAATCCCCTGATGCTTTTTCCAATATTGCAACCGCGCCTTATACATTTCCACGTAAAAACGAATGGGAGCGATGGACGAACTCGCTCCGCCAAAGTGAATGGCTTCGCTTTCGCGATAGTACATGATCTGCCAGCCCTTGTCGGCGAATCGCCGACACCAGTCATTGTCTTCGCCATATATAAAGAAATTCGGATCCAACCCGCCGACTTTCTGCAAGGCTTCCCGGCGCGTCAACCAAAAGCAACCAACCAATACGGGCACGGGGCGAGTGACTTGGAGTTGAGATTGTCTCATGTGCGCTTTGGGGAACAGTTTTTGTGTGGGATCCAGATGATCCAGGAACAAGGCGCGGCCCAGACTGGACCATAAGTCCGGATCCTGGCGGGCCGAGGACTGAAAGGTTCCGTCGGGATTGACAATGCGCGGTCCCACCAGGCCCACCTCGGGCTGTGTCTCCATATAGTGGATCAGTCCTTGCAGGCACCCATCGCGCAAGACGATATCGGAATTGATGAGGGCCACGTATCGGCCCTCACACAGTCCCAGTCCGGCGTTGTTTCCTTTGGCGAAACCGAGGTTCTCGCCGGTCCGGATCAACGCGACCTCGGGAAAATCACGTTCCACCATTTCCGGGCTTCCGTCATGGGACGCGTTGTCCACCACCACGACTTGAATCTTCAGGTCGCCTTGTGTTTGGCGGATTGAGGCCAAGCATTGGGCCAGGTAGTCCTTCGCATTCCAACTGACGATTAATATAGATACATCTGGCTGAGCCATTTTTATTTCTTCCGGCTTTTTCTTAAATTTGATTCGACATATTGCTCATATTCGAACATGTTTCCTCTTAAATCTTGAAGATCGGGGGCCGCGCCTTTCGTTTGTCGGGTGTCAGCCATCCTTTGATCGGAATCGGGTGGTATGGACGCTTGCCATTCGATGGTTGCGGACGTTGGACGTTGAACCGGTATTTCGGCTTTTGGGGATTCCATGCGCATGGCGGCAGGGAGGTTCGTGCAGATGGCGGCGAAAGCGAACAATATGGTCGAACATTGTTCGATGGCGCCGACGGTCATCATCGCCACGTTCCACCCCACCAAGGCGGCGGCAATGCACCAGATCATCCATTCGTCTTTTTCGTGCGCGGCGACTCGGGCGCCAATGTATAATAGTCGATAGTAAAGAAAGTTTATTACGAGAAACGGGATTAATCCCGCTAATCCGACACGAACGAGGATCCCGATATACAGGTTGGTCATATCCTTGTGGCGCCAATGAAAATTCGAGTTGTCGTTACCCGGGCCAATGCCCACATAGCCATAACCCAAGAGCCAGTGATTGTCCATGCCGCCGTCGAAGGTTTCATTGATCAGGCCAATGCGGTAGTAGGCGGTGGCGCTGTTCATGGCGAAACGTGTGGGGACTTCATAGAAATGCCGATTGCTGGAGACTTCCACAAATAAACAGGCGGCGACGAGGAGTCCGGTCAGGATCGGCCAGTGATGGCGCAGGGGATACATGACCAGAAAGCCGATGGCCGTGGCGGCCGCAAAATAAGGCGCGCTGGACATAGACGTGAAGACGCCAACCAGAGCGGCCACAATGGCCGTGATGATCAGTGGGGTTCCGAAGCGCTCCGCCTTCCAGAAGGAGGCCGCCAATGGAATGAAAAGGGCGAACATCAGCCCCCAGCTGATATAGACGCTCATGGAGCCCATGGCGCGATAATGTCCCATCCGGGTGATGCGCGTGCGGGGGCCGGTCAGAATATCATACGGACTGGTTCCGGTGAACCATTCATAGCCGCTGAGAATCGCCAGCGGGATCGACGCAATCAGAAAATATTCCAGAACGGTCAGGATGTCCTGCCGGGTCCGGATGGCCAGGCGGAAGGCAAAATAGGGAATGACCATATAGCCCAAAGTGCTGCCAAATTCTCGAATGATGAAGATGTTTGGCGGCACGTTGGCGGTCAGCGCCAGTAAGCGGCCTAGAAAATACAAGACCACCCATGTGTCCATCCATTGCCACCGGAAGGTTCGTAGCAGTCCCTGGCGGAAAATCAAATTGGCGAACAGGGGTAACAACAGAAAACGGGGCAGGGTGAGATCCACACTGCCGATCAGAATGGGCGTGAGGGGAAAGGCGACGGAAGCCACTAAAAAGGTCGCCACCGCCCGGTCGGCTCGAAGCATCAGGACAATCGTGCCGATGACGGCGAATAGGACGCCCAAGGTGAAGACCATCAAATCCCTTTCGTGTGGAAGAATCGCATTTGAATCCTATGCGTCGGGAACCATCCGGTTCTGCGGATGGAATAATCCCTATTGCGGATAGTCGGTTGACGTCCTGAATTATGGCGCCGCAATACGTAGTCCGGAAGGGGGCGCTGGTGGAACCTGGTCCGAGAGGATATTGATTTCGGATTGAGTGATCGCTCTGGAATAGATTCGGGTGTCATCCATCCAACCCGCCAGAAATTCGGACGAGCCGTCGCTGGCCCCGGTCAAGGCGCTGCTGTAAATTTTTAAATTGCCTGTCGTTGAACTCTCGCCGTTTAATATGCCGTTTATGTACAGTCTGGCGGCCCCGTTGTCATAAACCGATGCGATATGGTACCATCGTTCACTGTTGAGGGACGCCTC
>JADFCT010000375.1 GCA_017161665.1 Candidatus Sumerlaeota bacterium | reverse complement strand
TTTGAAGGCCCCGATCCAGCACCGTGACCCGTCGCCGTCAGGGATTCGGCGCAATTTTCTTATACCAGACGTTCATACTTTCAATTTGGCCGGCGATATTGGTGTTGTTTATCAGCCGGCCGCCAAATTCATAACCGTTTTTCGCGAAGGTGATATTCATCCCTGGGGAAACGGCCCGGGCAATCGTATAGGCCGTCTGGAATCCCAACACCGTCATCGCCTTTTCCATGTGGGCCAGCAGATGGGCGGCAAAGGCATGGCCGCGCCATTCGGGCAGCGTGGCGAAATCGGTCATTTCCACATTGCCCCCCGCCTCATCCATTTCCGCTGAAGACAGAGCCACCCACGCGCCTTCCACCAGAATGCCAAAATAGGCGACGTGCGTTTCCATCGTTTCAACCAGGTAGTCCGGCTGATGGATGGGAAAGGGGTAGGAAGGAAAAACACGCCGATACACATCGGCCATCTCCGGGGCGTCCGCCGGTCCACAGCGCCGGAGTTCCATTTCCGCTTGCAGGGGCGTGGGAGCCGCAGCCACCGATTTCTTTGTCAGAGCCAGATCCATGGCCATTTTGACACGCTTCGCGGCCTGTTCCGTTCGTCGCGCCTCATCCCCATACCAGGCCAGAAAGAGAGCGTCTTCACGGCCCTGATAAAATCCGGGGATTTCCGCCTCAATCACATAACCATCCATCAGGAAAGGTTGCGATCCGGATCGAGGAAGTTTCGCGAAAATCTTGGTGTATTTTTCCTTGAGCGCCAGCGCCTTGAGGGCCGGCGCCAACACCGCAGGATCGGCCGCTCCCAGTTTCATCAGGTAAATTCGATCATTTTCGCCGCCATGTTGGATCATGGCGCCGTTCAATTTTTCTATTTGATCTATCATCAAGCGTTCTCCAGAGAAGTTGAAGGGGACACGGCGACATCCGAAGTAATTTCATCAATGGAGCCGGCACAAACAATGCGTCCATTCTCCATGTAAATCCCACGACTGGCGACCTGGCGGGCAAAAAGGACATCATGGGTGACAATGATGAAGTTGGTGTTTTCGTGAAGTTCGTCGAGCCAATGAGCGAAATCCTCCGTCGTGTTGGCGTCCAGCGCGGAGGTGGGCTCGTCCAAAAGAATATACGCGGGTTGCAACATCAAGCCCCGGGCAATCGCCGCGCGCTGGGCCTGACCGCCACTGACCTGGGCCGGATAATTATCCGCAATTTCGGGAATGCGCAATCGTTCCAACATTTCACGCGCCTGATCGGTCGCCTCGGCTTCAGACAGCCCCAACGTCTGGACCGGAGCCAGCGTCATATTCTTCAGAACCGACAGATGCGGGAAAAGATGAAGGCGTTGGAAAACCACGCCGATCCTGCGTCGAAAATCCGTCTCCGGCATCGACAGAATATCCTGGCCGTCCAATGTAATCCGGCCCTGTTGGGGACGAAGGAAACGGGCAATACAGTTCAGAAGCGTGGTTTTACCGGAACCGGATTGTCCCAGCACTCCGAAGATGTGCTCCGTCTCAAATTGAGCCGACACATTGCGTAGCGCCTCCGTTCCATCCGAATAGCGAAAACTGACGTTGCGAACCTCAATCATGGGCAAACCCCTTTTCCTTGATTCGCTGTTCCAGTCGTCCCGCCAGTTTCATCAGCGGAAAGGTTACGGCAAAAAACAGAACGGCCGCGATGAGGTAGTACTTATGCGGCTCGAACGTGACGCTGATGATTGCCTGGGCCTCCCGAATCACTTCGGCAATGGATATCACGGATATGAGAGCGGTGTCCTTTGTCAGCGCCACCACTGAATTCATCAGGGCGGGGATGGCGATTCGAAACGCCTGGGGCCAGATGATCAGCCGAAAGGCCTGGGGACGGGTCAACCCCAGGGCCTGAGCCGCCCGAGCCTGTCCGGGATCCACACTCATTAATCCGGACCGGACCACCTCCGCCATATAGGCCATGGCATTGATACCCAATGTCCCGACCGCCGCGATCCACGGCGAAAGTCCCAGGCCAAAATAGGCAAAGAGCAACTGAATCAGAACCGGCGTGCCGCGTAAAAAATCGACCACGGTGCGCGCCAGAAACCGTGGCAGGGCCCAAACGCCATCCTGGAGATTCAGGAGCACGCCGACCGGGACAGCCAAGACAAACCCAATGGCAAGCGCCATCGCCGCAATGGCCAACGTCACGGCGAATCCCTTTGTCAACTTCCAGGCAATCACACGCGTGGGCATCTCCTCGGGCGCCTCATCCTGAAGGCCGCCGAGACCAAAATAGCGGTCGTGAATGGCAGCCAGGCTTCCGTCTTCCCTCATGGCCTTCAAAGCCGCGTTGATCTGTTCCAAAAGCGCCGTGTCCTCCATCCGAACGGGGATAGCCATCTCTTCGGAATAAAGCATGTCGCCCACGGGCACAAAAGGGCGTTCGGCGCTTTTGATTTGCCAGGCGCCGACGAGACGGTCCGTCACAAACCCCGTAATCCGGTGTTGCGCCAACAGTTCGAATAATTCGACGCTGGACTTGAGGGTGACAATCTCCACGTCCGGATATTTCTCTTCAACAAAGCGCTGATAGGTTTCCCCCAGAACGGCCGCAACCTTCAGCCCGGCGCATTCTTCGACGGCATAGACTTTGGCCGGATTGTCTCGATGAACGAACAATTGCGCGCCGGAATGATAGTAGGGATTGGAAAAACGAACCTTCTGCGCGCGCTCGCGGGTGATCGCCATGGAACTGACAATGGCATCATATTTTCCGCCCAACAATCCGGCCAGAATACCATCCCATTCCACCGTGACCACACGCAGGGGTCGGTTCAGGCGCTTGGCTATTTCCCGCGAGACATCGACATCAAATCCGGCCAGATCGCCCCGCGCGTCATAGTAACTGAACGGCGGGAACTTGCCGGTCATCGCCACCGTCCACGGTTCAGCAGCCACCGATCCGGACAAAACGAACCCGATCATTACACTCAGGAGGGCGCGAAACGAGCGCCTCATAGGCTTTCCTCCCGTCGTCCATAGCGTTCGTTGTTCTGGGGGACCAGTGAAATCGCCTTTTCATGATCCGACAGCAGTTTTTCAATCCCCACCGTTGCGCGTTCCTGGGCGTCGTCCAGGGCAATTTGCAGATCGCATTGTTCACAATTGCGGTCACAAAAGATGGGCTCATACGAATCCGGTTCCTTATACGTTGAAATCACCCCTTCATAATTGCGCAGGACCACCTTGTTCGTGGACCAGGAGATCAAATAATTGGGCATGACCGGAATCTTGCCGCCCCCCCCTGGCGCGTCGATGACATACGTTGGCACACAGAAACCGCTGGTGTGGCCGATCAGACTTTCCATGATCTCAATCCCCTTGCCCACTGGCGTTCGGAAATGGGACAAGCCTTCCGACAGGTCGCACTGATAGATATAATAGGGACGCACCCGATTGGCGACCAGTTTATGGACCAGAGC
>JADFCT010000374.1 GCA_017161665.1 Candidatus Sumerlaeota bacterium | reverse complement strand
CGGGGATCAATGTCTATCAGTCCCTCAGCTGCGGCGTTCTGGACTCCGGCGTCATGTATGCCAACTGGGTGATGCCTTACCAGAAAACCGCCCGCCTTCGCCTGACGAATTATACGGACGCGCCTGTGGCCGTCTCCGGTTCGGTCTGCGTGACGCCCCGTCCCTGGACGGATCGGTCCATGTACTTCCACGCCAAGTGGCGTCAGGAACTGGAAATCCGCACGCGGCCCCGTCAGGACTGGAACTACCTCTGGGTTCAGGGACAGGGACGTTTCGTCGGAGACAGCCTCCATGTCGTCAATCCCGTCAAGGCCTGGTGGGGCGAAGGGGACGAAAAGATCTATGTGGATGGCGAGGACTTCCCCAGTCACTTCGGCACGGGGACGGAGGACTACTATGGGTACGCCTGGTGCTGGAATCAGCCCTTTGTGCACGCCTATCACAACCAGCCACGCTGCGACGGGCCCGGCAACTACGGCCATACGAGCGTCAACCGCTTCCACATCATCGATTCCATTCCCTTCGACACCCAGTTTCAGTTCGACATGGAAGTCTGGCACTGGGCGGACACGAAGGTCTCCATGGCGACCACATCGTATTGGTATGCCCGCCCGGGGGCGCGCGACAACTTCGCCCGTCCCTTCCCGGAAGATTTTGTGATCGGGCCGCTGGCCCCTCTGCCGGAAGCCAAACGGGTGGACGGCGCGCTGGAAGGCGAAAAGATGCGCCAGATCACCATCACCGGCGGCAGCGCCGCGCCTCAGGCGGGCTTCGAGGAAACCTGGAGCGCCGGGCAGCAGGTGTGGTGGACGGGCGCCAAGCCGGGCGCGCAACTCGTTCTGGGATTCCGCGCCCCTTCGGCCGGCAAATATCAAGTCACGGCCGTCTGCACCAAGGCTGTCGATTATGGAATCTGTCAGATCGCCGTGGGCGATCAGGTCGGCGGAACGGTCGTCGATTTCTATAACGATGGCGTCATCGCCTCGCCCCCCATCGCGCTGGGAACGGTGGACCTGAAAGCCGGCGAAAACCCGTTGACCGTCACCATTCAGGGCGCCAATCCCAAAGCCGTCAAACAATACATGTTCGGCCTCGATTATATCCTCCTCGACAAAGTCGAATAGGATGGCGCAATCAAGTCGAGGTCACAAATAGAATGTGGATCCGGTGGATTGCCCCGGATAAGAGCGGATGGGGTTCTCGATTGAGTGGATCGTCTTCATAACGATGGACCAGTAACTCCAGTCGAACGGTCAAAAATTAGGTGACAGTTCGGCTGGAGCGCACAGCCAAAATGCCAAGCGTTTCTTTTTATGTTGCAGAAGTGGAACACTGTTTATGATGCGGAATGATGATCGAAAAAAACAGATGATTCGAAACAGTACGGCTGATTTTTTGATCTTTACCGGTCAGTCAGGCGAACAGAGCATCGAAGCACGATATGAGGATCAGACCATCTGGCTGACGCAGAAACTGATGGCGGACTTGTTTGAAGTCACGGTTCCGACCATAAGCGCACACCTGAAAAACATATATATACAGGGGGAACTAGGACGCGAGGCAACTATTAGAAAATTTCTAACAGTTCAAATTGAGGGCGCCCGAGAGATAAACCGGAATGTGGATTTTTATAATCTCGATGCCATCATTTCGGTTGGATATCGCGTTAATTCCGTCCGGGCCACTCAATTTCGCCAATGGGCGACACGGATTCTGAGGGAATTCGCCATCAAGGGGTATGTGCTGGACAAAAAACGCATGGAAAATGGCGCTTTTCTGGGCGAGGACTACTTTGAACATCTGTTGGAAGAAATCCGGGAAATTCGTCTCAGCGAACGGCGTTTTTACCAGAAAATCACCGACCTTTACGCAACCAGCGTTGACTATAATAAAGATGCGCCCACCACACGGGAGTTCTTTGCGAAAGTACAGAACAAACTGCATTACGCCATACATGGCCATACCGCTGCTGAATTGATCATAGAACGAGCCGGCAGCGACAAACTCCATATGGGCCTGACTTTCTGGGAAAAGGCGCCGGGTGGGAAAATCGTCAAAACCGATGTATCGGTAGCCAAAAATTATCTTACCCAGGAAGAATTAGATTCGCTGGGACGCATCGTTAACGCGTATCTCGATTTAGGGGAGGATCGGGCCAGACGCAAAATCCCCATGACGATGGAAGATTGGGCCAAGCGGCTGGAACTGTTTCTGGAGTTTGACGACCGCAAAATTCTGAAGGGAAGTGGCAAGTTTAGCGCCCTACAGGCCAAAGCCCATGCGGAAAGCGAATTTGAAAAATATCGAATTGTGCAGGATCGGTTATTTGAAAGTGATTTTGACAGAATGGTTCAGCGAATTTCAGAAAAAGACTCAGATTCGGAGGAGAACGCAGAAAATTCGGAACGGTAAAATGTTTGTGTATTCTGTGCTTTCTGTGGCCGAATCCATCCCTCCCCCCCAAAACGGATTTTTCGATCGATGACTCGGGCATTCACATTAATCGAGTTGCTGATTGTGATTGCGATCATTGCGATTCTGGCCCTGATCGCCGTGCCGAATTTTCTGGAAGCGCAGACGCGGGCGCGGACGGTTCGCGCCCAGGCGGATATGCGGACGGTGGGCGAGGCGCTGGAGGTCTATCGCCTGGACGCCGGGGCCTATCCGCCCCCGCTGACCAATCAGGGCTGGTTCTTTGCCCGGACGCGCCTGACCACGCCCCAGGCCTATCTGACCTCCGAGGCTCCGTTCGTCGATCCCTTCGGCGCGCCCATGAGTGACAATATCGAGACGGGCAATTTCGTCCTGCGCCGAACGCCGGCTCTGATCCGGTACTACGCGTTCAATCCCCTGGGCCTCAACACCAACGCCCTGGAGGACCCCCTTGCGTTCTTCGTTCTGGCCGGCAACGGTCCGGACAAGGAGCGCTATCCCCATGTGGGCGCCCGGATCAGTCTGTCCGATCACGACGCGGGCGACTTTTCCGATATCCTCAATCAGGTCTATCAGCCGACGAATGGCACGATCAGCGCGGGGGAACTGTTGCGATTTGGCGTCGGTTCCGCCAGTGGCGCGGAGCGTATCCGCGCCCTCGTCTCACGGTAGGCCACACCGAAATCCCTTGAAGAACGCAAGGGCGCCCGGCAGTGACTTTTCCCGGTTTTCAGAAAGAAAAACCGATAGGATTCCCAATCGCCGGATCGGAATTAGCGTTGACATCCCGGGGGAGACACTATGATAAACTGCGTTAAAATAATGGCCGATTAAAGCATTTTCGCTCACCACGCCCGTGTGGTCGAGGAAGGGAGTCGGTGGGTCGGCGTCGGGTTTCGATCGCCGAAAAAATCCATATTGAAGGAGACAGTATTCATGGCTGGCAGTGTACGATGTTTATTAATGGGGATGATGTTCATCCAGTTTTTTATCTGGGGAGCCTTCTGGGTGACCATGGGTTCTTATCTGACCGCGTTGGGCT
>JADFCT010000373.1 GCA_017161665.1 Candidatus Sumerlaeota bacterium | reverse complement strand
AAATTCGCTTAACTCACGGCCGTTCCCGTGATAAACATCAGTTTCTATTTCACGAGCATAAGGTCAGAACCTATGGATCGTCTCGACAAACTTGAAAGCATTAGTGTTCATATCCTGCGCGAAGCATACGCGAATTTCAAGAGCCTCTGTATGCTCTGGTCTATCGGGAAGGACAGTACGGTGCTGTTATGGTTGGCGCGCAAGGCGTTTCTGGGCCATGTTCCGTTTCCACTTGTCCATATCGACACATCCTACAAAATCCCGGAGATGATTGAATATCGGGATACCATGGCCGCCAAATGGCGCTTGAACATGGTGTACGGGCAGAACAAGGAAGCCCTGGCAAAAAAGCAGACCTTCCCGGATGGGACTGTGGATCGGATTGCCTGCTGCCGTCTTCTCAAATCCGAAGCGCTGAAGCATACCCTCAGCGGGCAATGGCCACGGTATCGATTTGATCACAACATTCAAAAATACGTTTTGGACCAGAACACGGAGCCCTATACCGGGGTGATCGTCGGCGCTCGAGCGGATGAAGAAGGTTCCCGTTCCAAGGAACGCTATTTTTCCCCTCGTGATCGCGAAAATGAATGGAATATCGGTGATCAACCCCCCGAATTCTGGAACCAGTATAAGACGGACTTCGAACCTGGCGCCCATGTGCGGATTCACCCACTTCTGGATTGGACGGAACTCAATATCTGGGAATATATTGATCGCGAAAAAATCCCCACGGTCTCGCTCTACTATGATCAGGGCGCCGGCAAGCGGTATCGCTCCCTCGGCTGCTATCCCTGTACCAGTCCGGTGGATTCCACGGCGCGCAATCCATTGGAAATCATCGAAGAACTGAGGGGGGGCAAGTTTGCGAACATCGCCGAGCGGTCGGGACGTGAACAGGACAAGGCGGACGGCGGAAGCCTGGAAACCTTGCGGCGGGAAGGCTATATGTAAACCGCTGTATGCGATCTACTCTGCTCTTGCGCCCATGAAATTTATGTTTGCGGAATCAAAGGACCTCACGAATGACTCAAGGGAATAATGTTCAAATGAATATTGTGATTGCCGGGCATGTTGATCACGGCAAAAGCACAGTCATTGGCCGGATGTTGGCTGATACGGGTTCACTTCCTGAAGGCAAACTGGATCAGGTGCGAGCCCTTTGTCAACAGAACGCCAAACCCTTTGAATATGCCTTTCTTCTGGATGCGTTAAAAGACGAAATGGCCCAAGGCATCACGATTGATGCGGCCCGCATCTTTTTTGAGACCGCAAAGCGTCACTATCTCATCATCGACGCGCCTGGACATATTGAGTTTCTGAAAAACATGGTGACCGGCGCCAGTCATGCCGAGGCCGCATTGCTGGTTATCGACGCGCATGAAGGCATTCGAGAAAACTCTCGCCGGCATGGGTATATGCTTTCCATGCTTGGAATTCGTCAGATTGCGATTCTGGTCAACAAGATGGACCTGGTCAGATATGACCAGAGGGTATTTGAGTCTATCCGGAAGGAATACACGGCCTTTCTTTCCGAGATTGGAGTGACTCCCGCCGGTATGATCCCCGTCAGCGGACGGGAGGGGGACAACATCGCTTCGGCCAGCCCCAATATGCCCTGGTACAAAGGGGAAAGCGTCCTGGAGTTCCTTGATCAATTCGAGAAAGATCCTCCCCTGATAGACAAGCCTTTCCGTATGCCGGTCCAAGGGGTCTATAAATTCACCAATGAAGGCGATAGTCGTCGTATCATTGCTGGAACCGTGGACACCGGCGCGCTCTCTGTCGGTGACGATGTCGTGTTCTATCCTTCAGGCAAACACAGCCGGGTCGCTTCGATCGAATCCTTCAACACGGATCCGAAAAGAAGTATACAGGCGGGCGAGCATGGAGCCTTTACGCTGGAAGAGCAGATCTATGTGACGCGAGGCGAAATGGCCACAAAGGTGGAAGAGCCGCCGGCAAAAGTCACCAGCCGGCTTCGTGTCAGCATGTTCTGGATGGGGCGAAATCCGATGGTCTCCGACAAACAGTATCTCATTAAAGTCGGCACGGCCAAGGTTCCGTGTTATCTTGAAGAAATTCTCCAAGTCATCGACGCATCGGACTTGAATGCTGCATCCCAAAAGGATTGCATTGAACGGCACGATGTGGCCGAGTGTGTTTTGCGGGCCAAGCGCGCGGTGGCGTTTGACCTCATTGCTGACATGGCCGAGACCGGTCGCTTTGTCATTGTCGATGATTATGAGATTCGTGGTGGCGGGATTATCCGCGAAGCTCTCCCTGATCGCCAGGAACACATTCGCCAGCAAGTTCAGATACGAAACACCAAGTGGGAGACTTCGATGATCTCCCGCGATAAGCGCGCCGAAAAGTATAACCAGCGCGCCACGCTAGTCATGATCTCCGGTCCCCGCCAATCGGGCAAAAAAGCCCTTGCCAAAGCCCTCGAAGCCAGACTGTTCGAGGATGGCAAGGTCGTTTACTTCCTTGGAATTGGAAATGTGCTGTATGGTGTGGATGCGGACATCAAGATCGCTGGCGAGGAAGGCGATCGGGACGAACATCTCCGCCGATTGGCCGAAGTCTCGAATCTCATGCTTGATGCAGGCGTCATTCTTCTGGTGACGGCCACAGAACTCAGCCGCGCCGATATGGACACCATCGAAACCGTTTTGGGCGCGGAGAATACCTTATGCGTCTGGCTGGGAGACGACGGTCCCCGGGACGATTGGCGTCCCGATTTGCTGCTCGGTGACGATCAGGATACGGATCAACGTGTCGCGCAGGTAAAAACGCTCTTGCAAGAGCGAAAAGTCATCTATCGTTGGGAATAGGTATGGAATGATCGACGCATGATCCTTCCAGGGTCTGAAGCGCATCCCCCCATCATTTTTCGATTACTCTCCCGGCGCTTCGCTTGCAGAGTACCGACACTCTGTCGTGTTGCGAGCCGGTTTATGGATTTGACTTCCCCAGGCCTTCCGGGCATTTTTATCCAAGGTTATGTGACGGGAGATCACAAATGCTGCGGCTGATGCTGGTGGATGATGAACCGGATATTCTGACGCTGCTGGAAAATACGCTGAGCCAGAGTTTTGAGATTGTGACAGCCCGAAACGGGTTGGACGCTTTGGAAAAACTGGAACGCGTGGATCCGGATCTGATCGTCATGGATGTGACAATGCCCTGCCTGAATGGTTTCAATACGGCGCTTTCCATCCGGAAAAACGCTCGCTACCGCAATTTACCCATTTGTTTCCTTACCGGTTGTAGCGATGAAGAGTCCGTGCAGGCGAGTGAAGACTTGGAAGCGGCTTTTTATTTAACCAAACCTTTCCCGCCCCAGGATTTGCATCGCCTTTTGGTTGAGTACTGTTCGAAGAGACAAATCCTCTCCCGCAGTCATGTTTATGGTGTGGAAGAGGTCAGCCAATTGGACGGAGTGGAACTGCATCCGGTATCCGAGCCGGACAAAGTG
>JADFCT010000372.1 GCA_017161665.1 Candidatus Sumerlaeota bacterium | reverse complement strand
CCTCGAACTCAATGTTGAGGGACAGAGCGTCGACATCGAAGTGACATTGAAGCAAGGAACGGCCAAGAAAGTGATTCTTCGATTTGGCGAAAATACGGCAACCTATGATTTCACATCACAAAAACTGGATGAAATGCCCCTGAAATCAACGGAAGGGGAAGTAGCGGTTCGTGTCCTGGTGGACCGACCAATGGTTGAACTGGTCGGTGGCGGCGGGGCCTGCTACAAAACTCAAGCCCGCCGCGACATGGGACAGCCCCTTCGAACAATTTCCTTAACAGCCGTGGGTGGAACAGCCACGGTCCAGTCGCTCACTGTTTGGAAGATGCGTTCCATCTGGACGAGATGAGCGTTTCCTCGGCATTTGCATCAGGGACGCAGACAATCTCCATGCGGCTTGTGAGCGTTGATGAAGAGGCCTAATGCTAGTGTCTCAGGCGTTGAGAAAAAAAACGTAGGCTCCCCCGTCAGGTAAACGGAGGCTTTTTCTCAACGCATCTGAATACAATGGTTTGCGTCTCTTTGCACCGAGCAACTGCTATTTTGAGCATTATTCCGATGCCGCTCCTTGGAATGAAAAGATGGCTGGGGATCATGACGTTTTATGACCGGCTGCCCGCAAGAAGGCCTCGATATTCTTCGTGGGTGTTCCCGGACACATGCCGCCGCCGACGGACAAAATGACCCGGCGTTTGTCATTCATGGAGGCAAGTTGATCCGCGACCGCCGACTCGACGGCGTCAGGGGTCCCGAGCGCGACGGTGTCGCGAGGCGGGACATTGCCAAAGAGTGTCACTTCGGGACCGACCAGTTCGCGGATTTCATTGACAGAGTGATTGTGGCTCCAATTGAAAAGATTAATGCCAATTTCTTTCAGGTATGGAGCGCAGATAATCCCATGGGCATCATTGTGGAAGAACCGAACCGACACGTCGATTGATTCATACACCTGTTTGAGATAAGGGACACAATATTCGCTCATGTCCTCTTTGCCGACAAATCCGACGATATCATCAAGAAGCAGGATCCCGTCGATGGACGGAAAGAGCGTTTTTTGCGCCTGAATCGATTCCACGAGATAGTCCGTAATGGTCTTGAGAAACGCATGAGCCATCTCAGGCTCCAAACGAATCCCCATGAGGAACTCAGTATTTCCGAGCAAAAAAGTAGCGATGTTAAGAGGGCCGCGGGCCACGGCGAAGCGGATTTGATGACCGGCGGCTTCGATACGCGGCTTCATCCGTTCCAATCGCTTGAAAGCAAACGGGGCCAGTCCATCGCGAGTGGCCCTGGGTTTGGGAAGTGCGGCCGCCACATCCATTGTTTTCACGATCCTCTCTGCAAAAGGCAAATCATTCTCATGCCACACACATTTGGCGCCGAAGGCGGAGGGCTCCGTACACATGGCGAACTCACTCCAGAACCCGGGCAGAAACCAAACAGACGGAAACCGCTCCAGGGCCTTCCGATTCGACTCGAACCAGACATCTTCGCTTTCGAAATAATCCATAATGGAAGCCCCCGCCCAATTGGGGAGCCAAGGACTGTCGATGATGAATCCCACCGGCAACGGATCCAGCAGTTCACCGTTCACCACGGCCTTGAGTTGTTCCCATTGTTCTTGATTCACAGTAGCCACCTCAGTTCTGGAAAATCTCAGCGCAGTCCAGGATCAGCGCGATAGAATGGAGGCATCCTATCCGAGCGACGGCCCGACTTCAATGTGAATGAACGGTTTTGTCTGTCGCGCACCCAGCAGCCATTGGCGATTTTGCCAAAGATGATAAATCCCTTGCCATGGCGCCCTTGAGGCGACACAATCGCTCGTTTGTAAAGTATTTCACAAAGAGGAGAAAATATATCAATGCGATCAGACACCATCAAAAAAGGGATGGAACGGGCTCCTCATCGAAGCCTGCTCCGGGCGTGCGGACTGAAGGATGATGATTTCCCCAAGCCTTTCATCGCTGTTGTTGGGTCCCATGTGGATATTATTCCGGGCCATGTCCACCTAAGCGCCGTCAACCAATATGTCAAGAAATGCGTCGAAGAAGCCGGAGGGAAAGCCTTTATTTTCAACACAATCGGCGTCGATGACGGTATCGCAATGGGCCATGCGGGTATGAAATATTCTCTGCCGTCCCGTGAGTTGATCGCTGATACGGTCGAAACCATGATCTCCGCTCACTGTTTCGACGCCATGATCTGCATCCCCAACTGCGACAAGATTGTCCCCGGCATGATGATGGCAGCGGCCCGTCTCAACATTCCGACCGTCTTTGTCTCTGGCGGCCCTATGGAAGCCGGGCATACGGATAAGGGAGAAACCGTCGATCTGATCTCCGTTTTCAACGGGATTGGGCAACGCAAGATTGACGCCATTGATGATGAATCGCTCAGGCAAATGGAACTCAACGGCTGTCCCACCTGTGGATCGTGCTCCGGTATGTTCACGGCCAACTCCATGAACTGCCTCAATGAAGCCTTGGGGTTGGCTTTACCCGGCGCAGGCACCATTCTGGCGACAAGCCTGGATCGCAAACGCCTGTATCGCCGTTCAGTGGACGCGCTGATGCATTGCCTGGAAAAGAACATCTGCCCACGGGATATCATCACCACGAAGAGCCTGGAAAACGCCATGGCGTTGGACATGGCCATGGGGGGGTCCACCAATACGCTTCTCCACACGCTGGCAGTGGCCGAAGAAGCCCAGGATGACTTTTCGATTGAATGCATCAACGACCTGTGTCAGCGGGTACCCAATATCTGTAAGGTGTCCCCATCCAGCGCATACCATATTGAAGATGTCCATCGCGCCGGCGGCATACATACCATCCTGGGCGAACTCCTGCGCGGAAAGCCTGAGGCATTGCATACGGACTGTATTACGGTCACAGGAAAAACCATCGGTGAAAACATTCGCGAATACGATTTGCGCTCGGCGGATTGTTGCGAAGAAGCGCGCCGGTTTTATACCACGGCCTGCGCCCCGACCAAGCGAAGCGTGGCCGATGTGGAAGCGATGCTGGCGACCGATGACGACCAAACGTATGAAGTGGACCCGTTACCAGCCTACGATGACACATTTGATCCGCAGGATTGCATCCGCACGGTCGCAAACGCTTACTCGCCCATGGGTGGCCTGACAATTCTCTATGGCAACCTGGCCGAACAAGGCTGCGTTGTCAAAACCGCCGGCGTTGATCCCAAGATGTTGTCCCACTCCGGCCCTGCGGTCATCTTCGAATCCCAGGAAGAAGCATGTGAAGGCATCCTCGGAGGCAAGTGCAAGCCCGGCGATGTGGTGGTCATTCGGTATGAAGGACCACGCGGCGGCCCCGGTATGCAGGAGATGCTTTCGCCCACCAGTTATATCAAAGGGATGGGATTGGGCGACCAGTGCGCGCTCATTACCGATGGACGATTCTCAGGCGGCACGGCTGGCGCCTGCATTGGGCACATTTCTCCTGAAGCAGCGGAAGGCGGGCCCATT
>JADFCT010000036.1 GCA_017161665.1 Candidatus Sumerlaeota bacterium | reverse complement strand
ATATTCAGCGCCATATTGCGCGAAGTCATCTATAAAACACTGGTTCACCCAGTCGATAATCGGCGGAATCGTCCTGAAATTGGCCGACAGCGTCAGGATGTGTCCGCCCGTGTTTTGAATAATGTCTCGTACTTGATTGTATGTAACAATATCGGCTCGCCGGAACCGATAAATCGACTGTTTGGGATCACCGACTACAAAGAGCGAACCAGGACGAGGACAGCAGTGCCGCCAGTCGGTCTCCGCATAGTCCGCGGCCGTCAACAACATCATGACTTCAGCCTGTACGGGATCGGTATCTTGAAATTCGTCGATCAGCAAATGCGTATAACGACGAGCGAAATACTGACGGATATGAGGATGGTTCCGCAAGAGAGCCGCTGACTTGATCAGGAGATCTTGAAAATTAACAATCCCATGATCCGTCCGCAGCCGATTGTATCGCTCAACAGCATGGCCATAGATTCGAAGCGTCACATCATAGCGCTGTTCACGCCATGCGCTGAGGATGGGCTGAACCCAACAGATAACAAACGATTTCCACCGGGCCATTTCCGCGTCCGCCAGTTCCGTATCCTTTCGGCCGCCCGGCCATTTGGTCTTCTGATACTCCACATTGCCCTCAAAGTGTTCCAATGCCTGAGTCAACTGGATCACGTCATTCAAATCGAATTGGTCCACAATGCGGGGAATTCGGAAATATTTTTTTACCAATGGACACCCGCACTGGGAATCAAGAGCCGGCGTTAGCGCACGCATGTGAAGGAGGTATGATTCCAGAGCCTCACGGACAGCATGGATATCCGGCAAAGGCGTCCTCTGGGATGGCCATTCATCCACATCCGGATACAAGGCAAAGCGGAGAAATCCATCGGTCAACTGTTCAATATCCAGCCCGACTTCCGCCAATTCGTTCAGGAGGGGTGACTCAGTCACATACAGTTCGCCCACCGCCGCATCCCAGGCTTCGCCACGCAGGACGGCGTCCTCCGCGTCATCACACTCACGAAATGCCACGTCCACACCGGCTTCGACGGGGCGCTCCCGCAACAGCCGCCCACAAAACGAATGGATGGTGCCGATAAAGCATTGTTCGATTCGAGAAAGAGCATGGAGCAGACGCGTCTGTTCCTCAACGGGCCCCGCGCCGTGTATTGCCTTTTCAAGGGCGATTTGAAAGCGCCCCCGCAATTCCGATGCGGCCTTTTTGGTAAAGGTGACCGCGGCGATCTGATCCACACCACACCGCCCCTGGCGCAACAGAGCCACCATGCGTCCGACCATACTGGTCGTTTTGCCCGTGCCCGCCGCCGCTTCAACCAGGATATTCGTTCCCAGTTCCTGAAGAATCCGGTCGCGCGCCGGCTGATCCGGCGGCGGTGGTATTGATGTAAAGGAAGAACGCTCGTTCATAGACCAATCCCCCGCAATTGTTAATGCGACAAAGGTTATTCGGAAGGCGTTGGAATGGGTACCCGCATCATACAGCGAATACGCACGGGCCCATGAAGGCCGGAAGGCAACGGCTCTTCTTTTTTGACACCGCGGACGGCCCGCGTCTGTCCATAATCCGGACGCGTGTTCCGCGTTTCGGGCGGATCCAGAAGGTGACTGTTGTGTCCGAGGTTACACACCTCAACCTCCAAAAAGTTCTCGCCCGATATCAAAACGCCACTGGGGATATCTAATGTGCGCGGAGGGACCCAAGACACCCCGACATCTACGCCGTTTAGCCTGACACTTGCCACTTCATGGACACGCCCCAGATCAATCTCAAATAAAACGTCCTTAATCGGACCATCATAGTCAAACGTCGTCTGATACGTCGCTATTCCAGAGAAGTGCCGCGTTTTGGGCGACTTTGTCCAGCATCTCAGTTTCGGCTCTTCGAAAGTTTTGTTCAAGGGGTCCGGGAACTTCAGCATCCAAGGCCCCGGCACACGAAAGTGACCCGGCGCATCGGGTACGACAAACTCTTGCCTCTGTTCATCCGACACAAGCCACGCTGTAACCAACGTGGTCAGACCGTACATTTTCCCGTCTTCAATTACCAGGCGGGCAAAATTTGTGTCCGACACCTGCCAGGACGGTTTCCTGTTCGGATCCAATACCACCACGTATGACTGGAATGGCCCAAAATCCAACGCCACCCACTGCCGTCCATCCTGATGCCAGGCTCGCGCCCATTCCTGGGCGGTCCCGGTGATGGGATCCCAAAGTTCACAATAGGAATTGGGATGGCGCAATCCAAGTTCCAAGGACCGTGTCTTCTGAGAACAGTTGGCCATGAAATAGATCTCACGGTCATTCTCTTGATAATGGCAAAAACCGAAATTCGCATCCAATGGGTTCACCACCACATCCGGCGTTACCCGTTCCTCCAGCAGTTGAACCAAATCAACAGGCGTCTCGACTTCATAGACCATGCCTTTTCCGACGACCCGTGATTTGGACTTCCCTTTTCCCTTCGGGTAAAGGTTGTCCATGATCTGGTCAAATTCCTTTTGATTCGCTTCGGTCTCGGCCTTTCCGAACAAACCCATGGGTGTGCGGCCCACGGCCACAAGAATACACCCCTCCTGGATCAACTGATAGAGTTTCCTCAGAATTTTCAACGGGAGGTAACCGACTCGATGGAAAACCAGAATCTGATAGCGAAAGCCATTGACTTCATAGCGTCCGTCCACACAACGCCCCTTGTTGAGGAGCGTTTCCCCATT
Organism: Candidatus Sumerlaeota bacterium; assembly: GCA_017161665.1. Taxonomy (GTDB): domain Bacteria; phylum Sumerlaeota; class Sumerlaeia; order JADFCT01; family JADFCT01; genus JADFCT01. Next base: position 13,089 of record JADFCT010000036.1, on the reverse strand, counting down.
GATATAGTCAAACCGATATCCCGCTTCATCAATGGGATCGGCGCACGGCAGGGTATGGCGTCCCATAGCCGCGCCCGTATCGATGCCGGGCTCACTCGTCAGTTCCTGTCCCCAGGTATTATCCAGTCCGCGCTTGAGTGGGATGGATTCCAGTGTCCGCGCGAAAGAATCCGCCATGGGCGCATACATCAACACATCATGGACGGGACGAGCATTCTGAAACAATCCGCTCAACCGCGTCACATAATCGGAAAAGTGGGGATAATATTTCCACCATGTCTGCTGCGGGCCGATGAGAGACGGCTCACAATAGGCCCAGGGGGTGTCAAGTTCCTCCGGTGAATATGTCAAGCCATGGTTAACCACATGATTGATCCCGCCCAGAAAAACCGTGTCCGTCGAAGCCTTCATTAATTCCAGTGAAATGCTGTATCGGGATTGATGCAGTTTCGTATAACATTCGGCAGGAATTGGCTTTTTGTCGTGATGAAACGCTGAGGAGGATATGAAACGCCGTCCACGGGCGTCGATGTACTTCTCGTAGGTGCGCGGGCCAATACTCTCTCCCATTGGCACATTCGCGCGCGCCGCCAGCGCCATGACATCCGATGAGGCGCCCTGGGGTTGGAGCAAAAATTGGAGTCCCCGTTTTTCAATCGCTTCAAATACCGGGACGTAGAACCGTTCCGTCTGAAGCTCGCTCAGTGTTCGAAGCATGTCCTGACGGACACCTTCACTGTCTTTGTCCAGATTATCCCACAGATCCGGAAGACGACGCCGAAGATCATACCCCCGACGGGCCTCAAATATCTCATAGAGATCCCCCGTGTAGTTGGCTCCCGGGGCTTCAAATCCTTCCAGATACCAGCCTTTAAAAACGGAATCGGCATATTGCTTGCCTGTGTCGCCAAAAGCTTCAATCGTGTTATCAATAAACAATTGGGTGGCCGACCGATTGTATGGATCCAGCACAAAGCCCGACCAACCGGGGGAAGCGTGTTCGACCTGTTGGCCGGTCGGATAACGAAAACAGACAATCAGATCGAAGATCCCTTTTTCGAGCGACCAAATCCAGCGGATGCCACGGTTGGGAGGATTATCCAGAAAAATGCGTTCCCGTACACGATTGCGTTCGTCGCGATGCAGGAGATGAATCGAATCGACATGCAGGTAGGGCGCCACATCCTTGCCCAATTGCGACTGATGCATTTTGGCCGCATACACCCAGATGTCCGCGTCAATCCGCTTGGGACCTCGTAACCGTTGAGACCGCGCCGCCAGGCGATGACAGGCCAGTTCTTCGTCGATATACGGGCCGCCGGGAAGCCGGGCGCCGCCCATGTTGAGCCAGATCAAAAAATCCCGCTCCTTAGCCGCCTTCAACGTCGATTCAATCAGACCATTCCATTCCGGCGAAAAAGCGCGAACGGCCTCCCGGTCCTCATCAATCTGATAAACAGGAACAATCACGGCGCCCCCCAAGCCGCTGGCAATCATCATATCCATCTCCGATTCCAGCGTTCGGAGGGTGACGCTGTTGCCAGGCCACCACCAATATGTCCAGGGGCGATATGCGCGTTCCGGCGCCAGAAACAAGTCTTTCAGATTAGTCATTGGCCTTCATACTCCTTGGACCCTAGCCAGGAAGGCTTGTCGATGTGCCACTTGTGTGGGTAAAGATGGCGCCATTTCAGAGCCCGATGTAAAAACTCACCCAAAAGGCAAGTCCGATTATGATATTGCAATAAAATCCCCCCTATTGACTACGAAGGCTCCGTCTGTGTCAAGATTGTTTTTCGTCTGAGAATTGCCGAATCGAAAAAACAAGCCATACGGCCGCAAGGGGGGCGTTTTTTCAATTCAAACGCCCGAAGACGAGTGTCTTCGGGCGTTTGAGTCCGTCGCCAGCAGTGAAGACTGGCAGGATGCTGAGGATTGAGACTTACGGGGCTGAATTGAAAACTTCGACCGTATTGAATCCGTTTTTGATCTTGAACTTCGGAAGCTTGTCCGAAGCCATCATGTGGATTTCACCAGCCAAATCACCTTCTTTGCCTGTCGCCATGACCTTCAGAATGTTACGATAGGTCGGTGTCAGTTCAAAGGTTTCGGTATCCAGCTGCGCGCCAGCATAAAAGATGCCATCAACCTGGACGCTGCCGAAGGCTTTCTTGATGTCGCCGGCCAGGGTGACCACCAGGAGATCGTCGCCGCCCAAACTCCCGCCGGTCGGGAAACCGCCCAGTGTTTTTTCTTTGGCGGAAATGTCGGCAAGAAGTCCCTGGATGATAAACACACCACCGGGGATATCGCCGCCCACCGCCTGAATCTTGATCTTGGCTTCCGTCGTGTAGAACATATCGACGATAATGTCACCAGGCAGATCCTCAAGGAACCCATCGCCAAGGTTGGCCGTCATGCCGGCAGCCTTTACTTTCTTGATCTGAGCCAGAATGGCGCCCGCTTCAATCGAAGCCCCTTTGGTTTGAAGACTACCAATGGAGCGAGCAACGATATTGCTGAAGCCGTCGCCAATGCCACCCGGCGCGACGTTCTTCATCCTGAACTCATCCTTGTAAACCTTCGCCGACGACTTGATGGATTTGAAGTTAGAATCCGGCGCATTCAATTCGGCCAGCAGCACACCCACCAGGTTGATGGCGGCCGGTTTGATGCTGGAATTCGTATAGAGGATGGCTGTTTCTGCGCCAGCATCGGACAAGTTGCTCATGCTGAGTTTCTTGATCTGACCGACTTCGATCTGCTCGATGTACGCATTCTTCATCGTCACCGCGGCAATGTCACTCGGACCGGTCAGCGCCTCGATGATGGCGTCCGACTGGAGTTTCTTGGCCGGACCGTCAAAGGAAACCATCGGGATAACCGGAAGGCCGGGCATCCCCTTGAATTCCTTCTTCACCTTGATCAAAACCTGGGCCTTGACATTCGCGCCAGTGACCACAATACCCGCTGGGGACATGGCCGGATCGGCAATCTTCTTAACCTTGACATCAAAGAAGGTTTGCCAATTCGTGCCCGGCGTCGGAGTGGGCGTCGGTGTCGCCGGTGTGGGCGTGGGAAGCACTGTCGCCGGCGTGGCTTCCGTCGCTGTGGGTGTCGGCAATTCCGTCCCTTGAGTGGGTGTCGGCGCCACCGTCGGCGTCACCGGCGTCGGTGTGGCAACCGGAGTCGGCGTATCAACGGGCGTCGGATCCACGGTCGGAGTCGGTGGCGTTGGCGTCGGTTCCTCAGTCGGAGTTGGCGGCGTTGGCGACGGCGTCGGGTCGGGACCGACCGTCGGAGGCGGACCGTCACCGACGTAGTTCTGGTCAACCTGGTCCACTACAAATGTAGCGTATTCCATCACAGCCGGTGTAAAGGTGAATCCCGTTTTAGCAGGCGTTACCGTGCCAAACCAAGCGTCATCCGCAAAGGGACCTAATGCATAAGCGCCCGCCCCATCCGTTTCGGAAACGACATCATCCGTGCCGCCGAAAAGATCAACCGCCGTCAGTGTCACACCAGCGATGGGGGTTCCATCTGCATAACGGATAAACCCCTTGATATACGAATAGGGGCTTTCATCTTCGGGCGCGATTTCAGCGCCTGCCTGTCCAGCGAGGACCGGCGCAGCCTGACCCGTTTGCGGCGTCAGGGCCAATAACGCTCCGACAGCCAGTGTCAGCGCCAGAAACCGCAAAATCTCAACAGATTTTTTGAGTGTAGTCATCCCGACAAACCTCCTGTCACCTGATAAATTGAATATGGCAAACAGCCGTATTATACGACTAGCCCCCTACGCGGACTCAACAGGTGAATCCAGCCGAAGGGTAAACAAACGGTGAACAACGCACTGCTTGTTCGTAATTGCTGATATAAGAATATGAAGAATCAGCCAATTTGTCAATGGGTATTTGAGTTCCAGCATTTGTTGTGTCACCAGGTATGCGGACATGACCCACTCACTGGAACAGGAAAGTCCTTTTTTTTGGTCTGCCCAAAAAAAGTCCGCCGCCATCACCCGTCTGGCAATGGCGGCGGACTTTTGATTTTGGTTTGAAAACAGCCCCGGCTCCGACCGGGCTGCCCGGACGTTACCCCGGAGCCGCATCAATGGGAATGGACTTAGAGCGGCAACACAGGAACGTTACCCAGTGTCCAGTTGAATAGCACGATGCCATCCACGTTGTTGACATAACTCGTAACCTGAACGTCGGCGTTGCCAAAGCTCGTTAACGCTGCGCTGGGCACATTACCCAGCGAGTAGTTGAAGATCATGATGGCGTCGATGTTCTGAGTGACACCGTCTCCGTTGACATCGCCCAAGGGGGGAACCGAAGTGGCGTCGCTGGGGTCCGAACCGGCGACCAACTCATAGGCGTCGGAGAACTTGTCGCCGTCCGCGTCCGCCGTCGTGTCGTCCGGATCAATGGAAGCCGGCACGCCGTCGCCGTCCGCGTCAATGACATCGCCCGGTGAATCCGGGTCCAGTGGATCGGAGCCGAGGAACAGGACTTCGATACCGTCGTTGAAGCCGTCGCCGTCGGTGTCGCGCTTGCGCGGATTCGTCAGAGCCAGCGGCGTGATCTGATCCGTGCAGTCCCCCGGATCTTCCTGACCGTCCTTGAGGCCGTCAAGGTCGCTGTCGGGCAGGAGGATGTTGGTAATCGTCGCTCCCGGCGCCATCAACCGGTCGGTATCATCGGTTTCGCACAGGTCACCGCGACCGTCGCCGTCACTGTCGTCGAAGCTCGGCGTTGGAGTGATTGGCGGCGTCAGTGTGGGCGTCGGCGTCGCATCTGGCGTCGGCGGAGGCCCCTCACCGACATAGTTCTGTTCGACCTGATCCACTACAAATGTATCGTATTCCATCAGAGCCGGCGTAAAAGTAAATCCAGTCTTCGAAGGAGTTACTGTGCCAAACCAGCTGTCATCCGCAAAGGGCCCCAACACATAAGCGCCCGTCGCATCGGTTTCGGCAACGACATCATCCGTGCCGCCAAAAAGATCGACCGCTGTCAGTGTCACATCCGCAATAGGAGTTCCATCCGCATAACGGACAAATCCCTTGATATAAGAATAAGGGCTTTCATCTTCGGGCGCGATTTCAGCGCCCCCCTGTCCAGCGAGGACCGGCGCTGCCTGACCCGTTTGCGACATCAAGGCCAACAACGCCCCCATGGCCAACGCAAGCGAAAGGAACTGCAAAAGCGCTACCGATTTTTTGAGTGTAATCATCCCTACAAATCTCCTTTACCAATAAATTTAAACACGACTTGAGCCGTATTATAAAACACTCCCCAAGGCGGATTCAAAAGCAGAATCCAACTTCAGAGAAAATGAACACTGAATAATTTCCTGTTTGTGTACCATTGCTGGAAACAATACTCCGAAAATCTATGGATTTTGTCAAAAGATATTTGAAATTTTCTGCGAATTTCACGAATTCATACGAATCTATTGCATTTCAAATCGTCAGTCCGTCGCGATACATTGCGCACCGGCAACTGCGACGTCGGCGCCAACAACGGCCCGCCCGCCCGCCAACACCTTGGGCGAGCCCGCCCAGGAATAGGCTCAGCCGCCTCGGCTGAGTCACAATTGATGGATCCTTTTCACCACTGAAAACGAGAATGATTGACCTCCGTCAGTCTTGCCGTTCTCGATCGGGTCTCCGGAACACAGTTTCAATTCAAAACTCTCATTCCTTGAGTTTTTTTGAGGTTGCAGCGTCCTTCGGTCGGGTGATAAACAAAGAACAGCATGTTTTGAATCGTCTGTTCACAATCACGCAAACTGCGTTCTGAAAGGAATAATGCGTAATGAAGGAGTTTTTTCCAGGCGTCTCCAAGATTGAATATGAAGGTCCGGGGTCGAAGAATCCTCTGTCGTTCAAGCACTACAACCCCACAGAAGTCGTCATGGGCAAAACCATGGCCGACCACTTTCGTTTCTCGGTGGCTTACTGGCACACGCTGAAAAACCAGTGCGCCGATCCCTTTGGTCCGGGGACAATGCGCCGCCCGTGGGATGAGGGCTCCGATCCCATGGAAATCGCCGAAAACACCATGCGCGCCGCCTTCGAATTTTTCACCAAACTCGGCGCGGGTTTCTATTGCTTCCATGACCTGGACATCGCTCCCGAGGCCGATACGCTGGAAGAAACCAATCGGCGGCTGGATCGGATTACGGATTTGGCGCTCGCGCTCCAGAATGATACGGGTGTCAAACTCCTGTGGGGAACCAGCAACCTCTTTTCCAACCGCCGCTTCATGTCCGGAGCGGGTACCAATCCGTCGCCGGCTGTGTTTGCCTATGCCGCCGCCCAGGTCAAGCGCGCCCTCGACGCCACGCAAAAACTCGCGGGCGAGGGCTATGTCTTCTGGGGAGGACGCGAGGGATACGAAACGCTCCTGAACACCGATATGGGACGAGAACTGGATCACCTGGCCCGTCTCCTGCACATGGCCGTGGACTACAAAAAGAAAATCGGCTTTGACTGTCAGTTCTACATCGAACCGAAACCCAAGGAACCCACCAAACACCAATACGACTTCGACGCCTCCAGTTGCCACGCCTTTCTGCAAAAATACGACCTCATGGATCACCTGAAATTGAACCTGGAGGCCAACCATGGCACCTTGGCCATGCACACCTTCCACCACGAACTGGAATACGCCGGGGCCAACGGTATTTTGGGCTCGGTGGACGCCAACCGCGGCGATCTGATGTTGGGATGGGATACGGACCAGTTCCCGGTGGACTTGTACGACACCACGCTGGCTATGTACACGATCCTCAAATACGGCGGCTTCACCACAGGCGGTTTGAACTTCGATGCCCACGTCCGCCGTCAATCCATCGATCCCGAAGACCTGTTCCATGCCCACATCGGGGGCATGGACGCCTTTGCGCGGGGCCTGAAAGCCGCGTCCAGAATGATCGAAGATCAGGTCCTCGAAACGATCATCAAGGACCGGTATGCCGGATGGGATTCCGAACTGGGACGCTCCATTGAGGATGGCACGGCATCCCTGGAATGCATGGAACAATACACGCTGGAAAACGGCGAGCCGGAAATCAAGAGCGGCCGACAGGAATACATTGAGAACATCCTGAACGAGTATATCTGATTCCTCTATCCAGGATGGTACGAACTGTTGAAACGCCCGCTCTCAAAACGGAGAGCGGGCGTTTTACTTCTATTTCCGATTGACCGCATCGGTTGTCTTGAGTGGGCCAACGGGCGTTCCGACTCTCCATTACCCGAGCGCCATCTCCTGGATTTGTTCGTGGAACGAGAGTTCTGCTTCAATCTCTTGGCGCGTCTTGGCCAATGATGAATTCTTATAGAGCTTGCGGGCGTTACCCTTCACCCACCAAGCGCTTTTGGAATGATTGCGCTTAACGCGCCACCCGACCACCCGCCTCCGGTCATTAACCGAAGTCGCCTCATCCGATGCCGACGAAACGGCGCCGATGAGGCGTTGGTCCTTCCGTTTGACGCGCATCCAATTGCGACGTCGCTTACGCGCTCTCATTTTGTCCTCAATGAGGACTTCCTGTTCGTTCATACCTCGCCTCCTTTTCCCGCTCAGAAAAATCGCTGGAACACAATCGCTATCAACATGAGCCGTCGATACGGGAACCGATAAAATAAGAACGATAAATTGTCGTACCACAGACCTCCTTTCTCAATACATAAGGATGGTTCATTGGGAGCCCTGCGTCAACTGAATTGTTGTCCCTCTTCCGACTCTCCACCGGGGTAAGCGATTCGAGAACACAGACGACGAGAACATCAGCGATGCTTTTTGTCCCAGGCGACAACTTCCGCGTAAGGCAGGGTTCCTCCGAAAATATCCAGCGCGCTGCCTATCGTCAAATCGACCCTCTCCCTTCCCTCTTCCCAGACCTGCTCCAAATCCTCCAGGGTCCGCGCGCCCCCCGCATAGGTCGTTGGAATGGATGCTTCACTACCCAACAGCCGCACCAGTTCCAAGTCAATCCCTGCCTGCTTTCCCTCCACATCCACACCATGCGCCAGGAACTCAGAGCAATAATTCGACAGGATTTCAAGTGTTTTGCCCTCCACAACCGTCTCCGTAAACACCTGCCATCGGTCCGTAACCACATAATAGCGTCCATCGCGTTTGCGGCACGATAAATCCAGAACCAGCCGCTCCGCGCCAATGCATTCCACTAATTCACTCAATCGGTTGAAATCGATCTGCCCGTGCCGAAAGACCCAGCTCGTCACAATTACATGAGAGGCTCCCGCGTCGATCCAAGACTGCGCATTTTCTGAGGAAATACCACCTCCGACCTGCATCCCATTCGGCCAGGTTGCCAAAGCCTCTCGGGCCGCCGCTTCGTTCCCCGGTCCCAGCATAATGATGTGCCCGCCAGGCAGTTCATCGTGGCGATACAGATCCGCATACCAGGCGCTGGATTTTTCGGACTCGAAATTTGTCACCAAGTCCCGACGGCCTCCCTCGCCGTCCTTCAGGGACGATCCGACGATCTGTTTGACTTTGCCTTCATGTAAATCAATGCACGGACGAAACACACACAGCCTCCCGGTCCGATCTCACCACTGAAGACCATTGCGTTCCGGCGGTCTTCGTGAATAAAATCATGTGTAAACAATGAAAAGTATCGTGGAGGAGACGGACCATGGCGTCCACTCAAAAAATTCGGGCTTTCATCGCGATTGAAATCAATGACGACATTCGGGACGCTCTGAGTCAACTGACCGAACGACTGGCTAAAGGGTTTCGATTCGCCGGGGCCGAGCCCAAGTGGACACGACCGGAAGGCATCCACCTGACCTTGAAGTTTTTGGGCGATATTGACAAGGAACAGATTCCGAAGATCGAAAAGGCCATGCGAGCAGCCGCTCAAAACGTCGCGCCCATTGACTACACCGTTCGAGGGCTGGGAATCTTTCCGTCCGAATGGAAACCGCGCGTCCTGTGGACCGGCGTCAAACGGGGAGCGCCGTCGATCGAACTGCTCCAGCGAGATCTGGAGTTTCGGCTGAGTCGCATGGGATTCGCCCCCGAAGGCCGTCCCTTTACACCGCACCTTACCTTGGCCCGGTTTAAATCCAACAAAGGCGTCAAGGGCCTGATTGATGTGATGCATTCTCATGGTCGCGTCTATTGCGGGGCTGGGATCGCTGACAAAATGACACTGTTTCAAAGCGAATTGCTCCCAGGCGGGGCTGTCTATACGGTTTTGAAAGAAGCGCCTCTGGAAGGTCAAAGCGCTGATACCGCTCCTCCCCCACCCGACTCACACGAACAGGAACGTCACCATCCGTGAACCTTGAACCCCATATTCTAAAATTGAAAGGGCAACTGGATCCCCGTCGCTTCTATCATTCCCTCGGAGTCATGCAAACGGCCGTCTGTCTGGCCCTGCGACACGGGATTCCCACGGAACCCGCCGCCGTCGGGGGATTACTCCATGACTGTGCGCGCTGCCTGAATAAGTCACAACAATATGAGCGCCTCATGGAATGGGACGTCCCGTTTCCCGATCCCGATGGTCAATATCGAACTGTCTGGCACGCTTGGTTGTCTCCCGAGTACGCCCGACGGGAATATCGGATACAGGAGCCGGAAGTGCTGGAGGCCATACGGTATCATACCACCGGCGCTCCGGGGATGAGCCCATTGGCCGAAGTGATTTTTGTCGCAGACTGTATTGATCCCACGCGGAACTATCCCGACGTGGAGGCTCTGCGCAGGCTGGCTCGACAAGATCTTCGCGCTGCGGTACGGGAGTGTTTGATAATGAAACGCGATCATGTCGAGGATCGGGGACAGCGACTGCACCCTGATGCCACCCAGGCTTTGAGCGCTTATGGTGCAAACTGCTCTATCGAAGTGACGTTCGGAATTCACCGATCCTAAGCGTTTTCAGGCCAAGGCTTATTCCGAAATTTCGCGAATCCGTTGTTCCAACGCTTCTTCTTCCAATCGTTTCTGCTGTTCCAGATGCTCATAGTCATCGGGATCGGGGCCCGTGACTAAATCCACCAGTTCCGGCCCGAACACAAAACCAAGAAAAATAATGACCAGAAGCACAAAGATGCCCAAAACACGCATCAGCACTTTTCCCAACCGAAGGGGAGGACGGAGGGGCGCCGATTGGGCAGCAGGTTGATTTTGAGCAGGTCCCAGATTGTAGCCTCCGGGAATGGGATGGCTTTCACTGGTATCGGTATTGTGTGTAATGTACTCAGATGTTTGAGGCGAACGTCCATAGTCCGAACTGGCCGGCGACGTTCCACCAAAGCGAAGGGTTGAATCGTCAGCCTTTGTACTATAAATACCGTCAATCGCCAGAATCAGGGCATCATAATCCTGATAACGCTCGTTGGGATCCTTCTCCGTCATTTGATGAATAATGTTGCAGAGTTTGGGCGGGACCTTGGGGTTTACTTCATAAACGGGCTGATAGTATTCCTGAATTTGAAGCATCATCACGCGCACGGGATTATCTTCGTCGAACGGCGGCTTGCCGGTCAGGATGTGATAAAATGTGGCGCCCAGAGAATACACATCGGAACGCAAATCCACTTCTTCCCCACGGGCCTGTTCGGGAGAGATATACATGGCCGTCCCCATAACCTGGCCGGTCGCTGTCTGAAAACTGTCATTGGTCATCGCTTTGGCGATTCCAAAATCCACGATCTTGATTGTGCCGTCATTGGACAACATCAGGTTGGCGGGTTTGATATCCCGATGGATCACGCCGTATTTGGCCGCCTCACGCAATCCCAAAACCGTTTGACGCAGATAGTCAATACTGCACCGTCCGCCGATTTTGCCCTTCGTCGATAAAAGTTCAGACATGGACTGACCGTCCACATATTCCATGATATAATATGGAATCCCTTCATCCAGGCCGGTTTTGAATATCTGCGCGACATTAACATGCTGAATTTTTTGGACAATGCCGGATTCGCGTTCGAAACGACGTACCATTTGCTCATTGCGAAGGGAATCCTCAGACAGGATTTTGATGGCCACCTTTTTATCACGGGTTGTGTCATGCCCGCGATAAACCAGTCCCATCCCCCCTTTTGCCAAAAGCGAATCAATTTCATAACGCCCCAGGCGCTTGCCAATATAGCCGTCCTGATTGGCTGTGGACCCCGTCATATTTCATTCCCCCGGTGAAATTCAGTCCGACGTAACATGCTGTGCGTCCTACCAGGCTCGCCGTCGCCTGCTTTGATAGAGCCGACCGCCTCGTCGAGGATGCGATTCCTCCAGTAAAGCCAAACGGAGGTCCATTTCCTGATTCAGCACATCAACCCGATGGACCAGCACCTCGACGCTTTGCCCCATTCGAAAAATGCGCCCGGACCGTCGTCCCTTGAGGATCATGGTGGCTTCGTCGAACTCATACCGATCATCATGGAGGTCACGAACATGAAGCAACCCATCGACGGGATACTTTCGCAATTCGACAAACAGACCATAGTTTGTCACCCCGGACACATGCCCCTGGAAAGCCTCGCCCAACCGCCCCCGCATAAATGACAGTGCGCAAATCCGAGAGGCCTCACTCTCAATGGCGTCAGCCAACCGCTCCATTTCGGAACAATATTCTCCGATGCCATCCAGAGTTTCTTTCATATTTTCCAGCCATTCACTGTCCGGTTTTTCTTCCTGCAAGACTTTTTTCAGCACACGATGCAGCAGTAAATCCGGATAACGGCGAATGGGCGATGTGAAATGTGTATAACTCGAACTGGCCAGCCCGAAATGCCCAATATTGGCCGGAGCGTAGCAGGCTTTAGCCAGCGAACGCAGGATGATACGGCAGAAAATGTGTGGCGCTTCCATTTCTTCCGTCGCCGCGAGGGCTTCTTGAATTCGGGCAGCAATGGCCTTGGCGTCTTGCCCCTTGTCAACAAAAGGGATACCATATCCTTCCAGGATCGGACTCAATCTTCCAAGCTCATCGGCATTGGGCTTGTCATGAACGCGATAGAGAAAAGGCATGGCGCACTTTTCCATGTGCTCGGCCACCACTTCGTTCGCCAAGATCATGCACTCTTCAATAATTTTATGGCTGTCCCATCGGGGCGCCCGCACAACGTTCTCCACAACGCCCACCTCATCAAACTCGATTTCCACTTCCGGCAAATCCAAATCCAGCGCGCCGCGCTCCAACCGCCGCTCACGGAACAATTCCATCAAGTCGTACAGCGCACGCATATCCCCGGATATTTTCTCAAGTCGGCGCGTTGAAGGGTTTTTGATTCCATCAAAAAAAGACTGCACGTCACGATAGTTTAAGCGGAGGTTGGACCGAATCACACTTTCATAAATACGGTAGTCCTCCACTTGCCCAGAACGGGTCACATCCATTTCGACGGTAATGGTCAAACGATCTTCATTCGGTCGCAAACTGCAAAGATCATTCGACAGCGCCTCCGGCAACATTGGCACGACGCGATCGACAGGATAGATGCTCGTTGAACGGCGAAAGGCTTCCGCATCCAGCGCCGTCTCCGGGCGCACGTAGTGCGCCACATCGGCGATATGCACATACAGTCGATGCCCCCCCCCCGGAACGATTTCCACTGAAAGAGCGTCGTCATAGTCTTTCGCGTCGTAACCATCAATCGTAAACGTCGGAAGATCCCGCAAATCCTTCCGCCCGGTCAGATCGTTTTCTTGAAAGCCGTGCAACGCGGCCGCTTCATTCAAGACCTCCTCCGGGAATTCATCAATGATACCATAGTCACGCAAGACCATCAAAATATCGATCCCCTGCGTTTGATCATCGCCCAGGATTTCGTCCACTTCGCCCACCAGATCATCCGGCGGGGGAGGATATTCCGTTAAACGCACCGTTACCCAGGTGGCGTCGGAAAGATCGTCGGGTGGTGGTGGCGCGACGATATAGACATTTCGCCCCAACCGTTGATTCCGCGGGACCACAACACCGCCTTTTCGTCCCATCCGATGAAACCGTCCAACGATATGCTTCAATCCTCGGCGCAGCACACTGATGACCCGACCTTCGGGCCGCTTGGGATCCGATCGCTCCAGGATGCGCGTT
>JADFCT010000371.1 GCA_017161665.1 Candidatus Sumerlaeota bacterium | reverse complement strand
CAGCGTCACCGGACGGGATTGTTTCCAATGCCGCCATCATGGCCTCGAAGTCCAACCCATGCGTGTCCGCGTCATAATAGGGATAGCGTTCGATCGCCATGCCCGCGGCGCCAAAAATCCCCAAATGGTTCGCCCACGTCGGCTCGCTGATCCACAGTTTGGCTTCCGGCCGGATAGCATGGAGAAAGTCGCCCACCACGCGCAAGGCCCCCGTCCCGCCCGGCGCCTGGGCCGTGACCGCCCGACCCGAGGAAACCAGATCGGAATCTTCCCCGAACACCAGAATCCGCACCGCTTTGCCATACTCCGGCGAACCGGGCATGGGCAGGTAACTCTTGGATGTCTCCCGCTCCAGCAACACCCGTTCCGCCTTCTTGACTGAAGACAAAATGGGAGTCTGGCCGGCCCCATCCTTATAGACCCCCACACTCAAATTTACCTTATCCGGATTTGTATCGTCCTTAAAAGCCTCGGTCAATCCCAGAATAGGATCCGGTGGAGCCATCTGAATCTCATTGAACATCCTCACGCGCCTCCCCTCAAAAGTCATATCACACGCTGGGGGCGATTCTAACCACCCCAACCGACATCCCGGCAAATCATTTTTGCGGGATCGGGCAAATTATCGACAAATCAAACGCCCAAAACCGTACTGAAACGTACACCCTCCGTTCCCCAGCGTTCGGATTGGGCAGCCGATCACAGGCGATACCTTCAGCACTCAAAACCCTAACTGCCCATTTATCAACGATCGGCGCGATAAGTGACCCCGAAATTTCGATTGGTTTATTCCTTGCTCTCTATCCATGCAGCAACTGATCGGAAAACAGCCGATCCAGAACATGAAAAAGGAGAACGATCATGAACAGCATCAAGCAACACAAACGATGGGTGATGGTGGCCGCCGTGAGCCTTTGCCTCGGTGGCGCCTGGGCGCAGGGCCCGGCTCGTGGAGGGCAAAACGGCGCGCCGCGCCGCGGCGCCGGCATCGGACAACAGGACGGACGCGGTCCCCGCGCCGGGACGCCGGATTGCATTCTTCAGGATGCGCCGAAGGGGAAGGGGCGTCAGGGGCAAGGCCGACAGGGTGTTCGTCCAGGCGGCGCCCGGGCGCAGGGTCCGGCTCGCGGAGGGCAAGCGGACCGGCCAGGGCGCGGCGCCGGCTTGAGACTTCAAGACGGACGCGGTCCCCGCGCCGGGACGCAGGATTGCATTCTTCAGAATGCGCCGAATGGGAATAGGGGTCAGGGCCAGGGCCGGCAGGGTGTTCGTCCAGGCGGCGCCAGGGCGCAGGGGCCGGCTCGCGGAGGGCAAGCGGACCGGCCAGGACGCGGCGCCGGCTTGAGACCACAAGACGGACGCGGTCCCCGCGCGGTCATGATGGGTGGCGTTCTCCAGCGTGGACAAAATGCGCCAGGGCTTTGGGGGGCTGAGGTTCTACCTGGCCGCCCGGGCGGGATCTGGGCGCAGGGACAGGCTCTCCGTGTTCAAAATGCCATGCCCGGACGTGGACCGGGCGGCACTCAGGGACGGGTTTTTATCCAACGCGGTCAGAACGCCCCCGGACGCAGAGGGCAAGGAGGACCGCAGGTAAATGGGCCGGGACGGCCGGATATGGTGGATCATCGGCGCTTTCAGGCGGCCGATACGGACGGCGACGGCAAAGTGAGTCGTGAGGAATTCGTCGCTGCCCAGACGGCCATCTTTGATCGACTGGACAGTGATAACGACGGCGTCCTGACACCCGACGAATTCCGCAATCCGGACGCGCCCGGCGTGGGCATGGGTCGGGGACTCCAGATCATGGATTCGAACCAGGACGGCCAAATCAGCAAAGAGGAGTTCAGAGGTTCGGACACACTCTTTGGAACCCTGGACCAAAATGAAGACGGCGTCATCGACGAGACCGAGATCGCGCGCCCACCCCTGCGGTTCGACCGAGCGCCGCTGGTGGAGGGACTGTTCAAGCGACTGGATGCCAATGAGGACGGTCTGTTGGACGCAACTGAACTTCAGGGCAAGGCCATGATCCTGGAAGCCGATACCAATGACGATCAGAAACTGGATAAAGAAGAGATTCTCAAAGCCCTTCAAGACGATCCCCGCGCCTTGCGCCGGCTGGGGGAATCGGTGCGCCCGGGTGGCCGCGGCATGGGCGGCGGCGTCGGTATGATCGGTGGCGGCTTCGGCGGCGTCGGTATGATCGGTGGTGGAATGGGCATGGGAAACGCGGGAGCCCCGGGACCGCAGGGACGCGCCGGTTCTCCCCGGCCACGTGGACGCTCGGATTCCTTCGGGCGCGGGCCCGCCGCTCTCCGGAATGCGCTGTCCCAGGACGGACCGGAAGCGAAATTGGAAATCCAGAACGAAGTCGAAACGCTGGAGCGGGCGATGAAGGAACGGCAACGGGACATGGAGGTCATAATTCGCGAACTGGAATCCAAACATCGGGACCGCGCGAATGACCTGGAAACCCACATGCAGGAAATGCGAGAGCAAATGAAGAAATTGCATCAACTCAACCAGAAGATAGAAGAGGAATTGGGGAAAGCGCGGGGAACGGCCCGCTAAGGCGCGCCGCAAAGGGAAGCGATCTCTCTAAGAACGAGGTCGGTCAATCGAGGCCGGCCTTGTTTCTTCCCCGACCGACGCAACAGCATTTGAGTCTTGCGCGGATGGGTTCTTTCGGATAACATGCACACCATTCCGTGAATACATCAAATTTTTATGAGGAGTATGAAAATGAATCAAAATCGTAAATTCAGCTGGCGCGCGCTGACCTCTGTGATGGTCACCTTCTGTTTTCTTATTCTGGCTTTCAGCGGCGCCATTTTGTTCATCACCCCTCCGGGGCGCGTGGCCAATTGGACCGGGTGGACGATCCTGGGCGCCACGAAGGGTCAATGGAGCGCCGTCCATATCTGGTTCGGAACCCTGTTCCTCATCGCGGGATTTTTTCACACCTGGCTGAACTGGCGCCCCTTGATCGGGTATTTCAAAAATCAGATGTCACGCGCCTTTGCGTTCCGGCCGGAATGGGTTCTGGGATTCGTCTTCTGCGTCGCCGTCGCCGTCGGCACAATGGCTGAAGTCCCACCTTTCTCGACCTTCGTTGATTGGCAGGAAGAGATCAAGAACAGCTGGGAAGCCAACACCGTAAAAGATCCCGTGCCACCCCATGCGGAACTGATGACCGTGGCGGAACTGGCGGAAACCATCGAGCGCGAAACGGAACCGATGCTTGAGAATCTGCGGGCCGCCGGCGCGACGGACGTGACCGCCAGCACCATCGTCGCCGACATTGGCGAAGCCATGGGCAAGACACCCCGCGAGATTTATTATCTGGCCACGGGCCAGAAATTAACGGAACAGCGGGGACAGGGACGCGGCCAGGGCGGTGGTGGCGGCGCTGGCGGTGGTGGCGGCGGTCAGGGCAATCCTCAAGGCAAAGGCCGGATGACTCTGGCAGAATTCTGTGAAGTCGAAGGACTGAATATTGAGGACATTA
>JADFCT010000370.1 GCA_017161665.1 Candidatus Sumerlaeota bacterium | reverse complement strand
CGCAATATCCCCGGATACCAGCGCATGGACCGCAGTGATATTCTGATCACCGGCACGATCAATAATGTGGACGCCATTGTCCTGTTCAACTGGACAATGGGCAATACCCCCTACATCCCTATCTACATATAGATCGGCCACGTTTCTTTTGAGAGGATGAATTGTCAATGACATATACAGACATCGCAGCCGAATGCCTGGGGCGCAATCAGGTTTCCATGGCCCAGACGGGGCTGGAGTCCTATTACCCCAACGCCCCGTATCATCCGGGACAAGCGTTTCCCGAAATGCCGGAAGGCGACACCGATCCGGCCAATCCCATTTATGGCTGGGTGCGCGAAACGCTCCATCGCCTGGGGCTGGACGCGGCACACTGGAACACGCCGGAGTGGAATCCCCTGGGGGACGTGATCCAACCGGGTATGACCGTCTTTGTCAAACCCAATACGGTCCGGCACTATCATGTGGGCGGGGGGGATATTGATTCCGTTATTGTCCACGCCTCGGTGATCCGGCCGTTTCTGGACTACATCAATCTGGCCTTGAAGGGAGACGGCCGCATCATTATTGGTGATTCCCAGGTGACCGAGGGACGTTTTGACGAAGCCCTGGCGGCGGCGGGCATTGATCGGTTACTGGAGTGGTATGGCGATCAGAAATATGTGCCCCTGGAGTGTTTCGATCTGCGAATCAATCAGTCGGTCCGCACCTGGATGTATGGCAAATGGGGACGGGAAACGATCGAAAAGGATCCCCGCGGGTATCAGATGGTGGACCTCGGCGACACCAGTTATTTCAAGGACTGTGACCCGGACAAACTGCGCATCGGCATTGCCAGTTACAAATCCATGCGCAAGCACCACGGCGACGGACGGCATGAGTACCTGTTCCCCAATTCCGTCCTCCACAGCGATGTGATCATCAATATCGCCAAACTCAAGACGCACCGGCGCACGGCCATCACATTGGCGATCAAGAATTTCATGGGCCTGCCCGCTCTGAAAGATTCGCTGCCGCACTTCCAGGTCGGCTCGCCCGAGGAGGGAGGCGACCAATATATCCATCGCAGCTGGCGCAAAAGCATCGGGACGCGCCTGCATGACATCATTCAGACGAATCCGTGTATTCCGGTCAAATTTGTCACGGCCGTGGCGAAGAAATTGCTGTGGAACTCCCACCGGATCATTCCGTTCCGCGATGATGTCTATGAAGCCATGTGGCCAGGCAACGACACGGTCTGGCGCACCTTGCTTGATTTGCATCGGGTCGCCTATTATGCGGACAAGGAAGGGCAGCTGCGCGACGCGCCGCAACGGATCATCCTTCACTTTATCGACGGCATCATCGGCGGCGAACTGGATGGGCCGGTCAGCCCCGATCCGGTCAAGTCGGGCGTGTTCCTCGCCGGCTACAATCCGGTGGCCCTGGACTGCGTGGCCTCCACGCTCATGGGCTTTGATCCGGCCAAGATTCGGTTGTTGGTCCGGGGGCTGGAAGACGCGGCGCACGATCATCCCCTGTATTTCGGATCGCGTGAGGATATTGCGGTTCATCTGGACGGGGATGTGGTGAATCTGGACGCCTTCGGCGAACGGTATAATTTGCATTTCAAGGAGCATCCGGGCTGGACAGGCTCGACGCTGCGGGAATAAACCGCCGGAAAGGAGTTCGGTCATGGTACGGATTCTTCGAAAAATTATCCGCAATGCCCGCGACTATGGTTGGAAAAAAACGCTGTCCAAGAGCGCCGCGACGGCTTTGAGTATTGTGTATCGCCGTCTCGTTTACCGCCTCTATCGTTTGCCCATTGCGCCAGACGCGGCGCCGCCGGACGAAGACGGTTCGTTTGTTTTCCGTCTCCTGTCGCCTGAGGACACGGATGCGCTGGCGCAGGTCGAGGCGATGGCTGAGTGGTTGGAGGGGCGCCTGGCCGCCAAACTCGCCGCGGGCGATGTCTGCCTGGCCGCCATGGATGGCGACCGGGTCGCCGCCTTCAACATCATTGCATTCGGTCGCGTTGAGATTCCACTCATTCACACCCACCATTCCTTTCACGCCGGCCAGGCCTGGTCGGAGCATATTGCGGTTCACAAGGACTATCGTCGCCGGCATTTGGCCTCGCGGTTGCGGGGCCATGTCTTCGCCGAGCTGGCTCGCCGGGGCGTGCGGCTCCTGTACGGGGGGACGCTGATTGATAATCTGCCGGCCCTGAATCTCGCCCGTGGCCTGGGATTCGTCGAGTTCGCCGACGCCCAATACACCAAGTGCTTCTGGCGTCACTATACCGTCTATAAAAGGGTGCGCTCATGAGCCTTTATGAAAAACTGGACCAATGGTGGGTGGGGGGCGTCACGTTTCCGTTGACGAACTGGCTCATGAACCGCAGCGGCATTCTGAGCGAGTACCGCTTGTTGCGGGAAACGGAAACGGCCCCGCCCGAACGGGTCCGGGAACTTCAGTTGCGTCGGCTCCAGGCGGTAGTGCGACACGCTTATGCGCACTGTCCTTTTTATACGGAGCGTTTCCGCGAGGCGGGGCTGACGCCGGCGGACATACGATCGGCCGAGGATTTAGCGGCGCTGCCGGCGGTCTCGCGTCAGGACGTGATCGAGCGGGCGCATGACATGGTGGACAGGCGCTGGCGGGATCAGGTGATCGCCGCCGATCGCTCGACGCGCGGGCCGGGGGCGCCGATTCCCTTTGCCCGGTTTAAGAAAAATCGTCTGATCCGAAACACGTCCAGCGGATCGACCGGCGCGCCCACCGTCTTTTATGAGGACGGGGCCACAGCGGCCATGAACTGGGCCCATGAATTGCGGTTGCGCAAATGGTTCGGCGTCGATCCCGGCGCGGCGGAGGCGCGGCTCCATCGCGTGTCCACGGAATACATGCCCCGCGATCGGGTCTTGCGGATGCGGGCGCGGTTCTGGAATCAGCTGCTCGTGCCCGGTGTCAACTTGAGTGAAGCGGATTATGCGGAAATCGGCCGCAAGGTCACGGGATTCGAAGCCCATGTCCTATGGGGATTCACATCGGCCCTGACCGGTTTTGCCGAATATGTGCGCGCCCATCCCGAAATCCTCCGCCACTGGCGGCCCAAGGCGCTGATCTCCTGGGCCGCGCCGCTTTATGAACATGAAGAACGCCTCTTGCGCGAGGTCTTCGACTGCGGGGTCACGAACATCTACGGCGCCCGCGAAGTGGGCCACATCGCCATGCGCTGTCCCGAAAACTCACTCCACATCAATCATGAAAATTTGCTGGTCCAGACCGATGAATCCACCGAGGGCGCCGGCGACGCGCGGGAACTGCTGGTGACGCTCTTGCGGCCGGGGCCCATGCCTTTTATCCGTTATCGCATGGGCGACCTGGGCTGTGTGGCTGAATCGACGTGCGCCTGTGGGCGCACGCTGCCGGTGATTGAACAGTTTCTGGGACGGACAGGGGAAATTTTTATCACCCGGGATGGCCGGATGATTTCGCCCAATTTCTGGTGTCGCACCTTTATGA
>JADFCT010000369.1 GCA_017161665.1 Candidatus Sumerlaeota bacterium | reverse complement strand
TTTTTTCGTCATCATAGGGTTTTCTTCATAGTCAATTGTTTCGGAAGGTCCGCAACCATGCATTACGGCTGGCTCCATGTTATTTCGCTTTTCTTTTTATCGCTCATTGTCACCCTGGTTTTGAGCATTAATGATGGGGATACACTGGCCGAAGTCACACGAATGACCGTGCGCCGATGGGGCA
Organism: Candidatus Sumerlaeota bacterium; assembly: GCA_017161665.1. Classification (GTDB taxonomy): domain Bacteria; phylum Sumerlaeota; class Sumerlaeia; order JADFCT01; family JADFCT01; genus JADFCT01. The sequence continues at coordinate 3,328 of JADFCT010000369.1, read as the reverse complement.
AATTGCTGACGGGCCTTTTCCTGATCGCCCTCATCGTGCAACTCATGAGTCTTTGACGCTGTCAATAGATCCATATCCGGTTTTCCAGCAACGGAACTCCGGTCCGTGCAAGGGAGATGGCCATGGGTGGCGCAAACGTTTTTTCGGAGTCCGTTCTGAAGGCGTGTGTCCAGCGCCTGGCGCCGGAGGTGGACGGCGCGATTGCGCTCCGCCCGGTGGCGACGGGCAAATTTAATTCTTCGTATTATGCGCAATGCGGAGACGCGGACTATGTCTTGCGGGTTGCGCCGGCCGATGACGCCGGGTTTATTTTTTATGAAAAGAACATGATGCGGCAGGAACCGGAAATTCATGGGCTGTTACTGGAGCGCACATCGGTTCCGGCGCCGCGCATTGTGGGGTTCGATGATTCGCGGGAGATTCTGGACCGTGATTTTCTATTGATGGAACGTCTGCCCGGCCTCACGCTGGCGGAAGCGACCGAGGTTGACACGGGGCGGGTCATGGAGCAAGTCGGACGGGCGCTGGCCGAAGCGCATTCCATTCGCGCCGAGCAATATGGCTATCTGGGCGCTCACCGCCCGATGGAGCCCGCCTCAAACTGGCGTGATGCCTTCGCCACCATGTGGCGGCTGTTGATTGAGGGGGTGGTGGCGTGCGGCCATTACAATGAGGATGAGTCAGCCCTTCTACTGGGGCTTTTCGATGAATTTGCCTCGGTCTTTGACTATTCCGAAGCGGCGTGTCTGCTGCACATGGATGTCTGGGCGCAAAACATCCTGGTTGACGCAAAGGGCGACTTGAGTGGTCTGGTGGACTGGGACCGGGCCGTTTGGGGGGATCCGGAAATTGAATTCGCTGTGTTGGACTACTGTGGCGTTTCAACGCCCGATTTCTGGAAGGGATATGGCGCTCCCCGCAACACGTCGGAGGAGGGTCGGATTCGCCAGGTATTCTACTACCTGTATGAATTGCAAAAGTACATTATCATTCGTCAGGCACGACAGAACAACACTGCCGGCGCCCTTCAATACAAGCGACACGTCTTCGATACGCTCCGCCAGGCGTTTGCCATACGGTGACCATTCCCCGGCCTGGATCGTTGGCGCCGCGTGGCCTGCGATCTAAGGCGCCACGGGCGTGAGCATCATCTGATCCATAAAAATCTGCTGAAACTCCACACAAGCGGCCAGTTCAATGTACTCGCTTTCCCGAGAGATGGTGTCCGCCAGGCGCTGGACGTCTGTGGACAGCAAGGCCATTCGCGCTCCGGCGGAAGCGGCGTTGCCGATGGAGCGAAGCCGATCCTCGTCGAGGTTGGGAATCAGGCCGATCAACCGGGCCGAACGGGGATCAATATATGAACCAAAGGCCCCCGCCAGAAGAACCTCCTCAATATCACCCATCGAAACGCCCAGTTTCCGGACCAGGATGTGCGCCCCGGCCATAATGGCGCCCTTGGCCAGTTGCAGTTCACGGACATCACTCTGTGTGAGATTGATTTCGAGTCCCGATTCGGTGGCTGAGGCCTCGAATAATCGGAAACGGAATCCCCCTTCGCCCTTGAGCGTCCGGGCGCGGATCGGAGCGGGAACCGTGTGAGGCTGGTCCTCGGGAGCCGTGATGCGTCCGCCGATGTCGATGACCCCCCATTCGACCAGCCGGGCCACAAGATCAATTAAACCCGTGCCACACAGCCCCCGGGGCCGAGCGCCGCCGATGACATGGAGGTGAAGGGCATCGTCAACGATTTCGGCGCGGTCAATGGCGCCGCGCGCCGCGCGCATACCATGATGAATCCGCGCGCCCTCAAAGGCGGGGCCAGCGGCAGTGGAGGTGGTGACGATCCGCCGGCGATCGCCCAAGACAATTTCACCATTCGTGCCGATGTCGATGGCCAGGGTCAGCCGGTCGCTCTCGCGCATGTCGGCCGCCAGAATCACTCCCACGGTGTCGCCGCCGACGAAGCCCGCGATGTTTGGCAGCGTTCGCAAGCGAGCGCGAGACCGGGGCGCGATGCCCAGTTCAGAGGCCGAACGCACGCGGGATTCGCGAAAAGCGGCCACGTAGGGCGCGACGCCTAAACTGACCGGTGAGACGCCGTGGAGCAGATGGGTCATGGCCGTATTACCGGCGGCGCGGATTTCGTAGATGGCTTCCGGGGCCACCTGCGCCGCCTCACACAGTTCCCCGATAATGTCATTGAGACATCCGGCGATCGACTGCTGTAACTGTTCGACGGCCGCGTCCGTCTCCATACAACATCGGATGCGCGAGATGACATCATCCCCATGGGATGTTTGGGGATTCGATCGTGAGGCGGTGGCCAGACGCTCGCCAGTGTTTAGATCTTCCAGAAGCCCGACAACCGTCGTCGTCCCGACGTCAACAGCGACACCGTAAAGCGCGGAACGGGTATCGCCCTCCTCCACGGCAATGACCGTGTCTTCACATAATACCACCGTCCTTTCAGTGTATCGCCCTCGGAAGATGTCCGTGACATCCGCAAGCGCCTGTGGAGTGAATCGGGCCTCTCCGTTGACACCGGCCTGCGTCAGGGCTTCACGGAGTCGATCAAGATGGGCGCGCTGATCGTCCACGGACGGGAGGGGAAGCGACAGGGTGATTTTTTGTGTCGCCGGCTTGAGCGGTGTGGGGCGCTCGATGCCATCGGTGAGAATCTGTTGATCTCCCATACGCGAACCAGCGGGCACAACGACAGTCATGTCATGGGAGACATGCGTTTGACAGCCCAGACGCCATCCGGCGGCCAGTTCGTCGAGATCGAAGTGATTTTGATCCGCATCGTTCGGTTCGGGAGCGTGGTGGGGGATGTGGACGCGACATTTGCCACACAAACCCTGTCCACCACAGGGCGTATCGAACACAATGCCGCATCGGGCGGCGGCTTCGAGGAGGCTCACGCCGTCCTGGACACGGGTTCGGCTTCCTTCGGGCTGAAAGATCACTTCATGGGAGCGGTCGCTCATGGAAAGTCCTTGGGGGAAGGGGATTAGGAACAATCAATTGGAGGGAGCTCCGACCTCGTGACCATGCTCGGCGCAGACGTGGTCATGACGGATCAGGCGCAGATCAATGGCATACAGATCACAAATGGCCTGACCGGTCAGGTCACTGGTTGGATGAACCACGACCTGGCGATTGACACAAACGACCCGCTCAATCTGATCGGAGACGAACCCCAGGTCGTGGGATACCAGCACGATGGTCATCCGGCCCTTCAGGCGGCGCAGGATGTCGCTGAGTTGTTTTTCATTCGAGGCGTCCACATTGGCTGTCGGCTCATCCAACAGGAGGAGGCGCGGCT
>JADFCT010000368.1 GCA_017161665.1 Candidatus Sumerlaeota bacterium | reverse complement strand
ACCGATAGGGAGCGGAGCCCTGGGTCAGAGAACAAGCGACTGAGGCGCCGGCGCGATTTTTGCCGCGCAGCGCGCAAAAAGCGTGACGGCGCCGACGGCCGTCCGTCAGCGAATTCAAAGGTTCGAACGAGACTCAATCCATGCGTGTGGCGTTTACACGAGCTTACAATCCCCAACAACCGTATCAATGGCTCATGCCGCCGTTGGGCATTGGCTATATGCTGGCGGTCTTGAAGCGACAGGGCGCCCACGAGGCGGTCTTTCTGCGCGATGAGGCCGATGTGACGGCCATGCGGCCGGATGTGATCGCCATTTCGTCGGCGACGGAAAACTTCACCCACGCGCAGGCCATGGCGCGGCGGTTTAAAGAAGCGCTCGGGCCCGATGTGTTTATCCTCGTGGGCGGCATCCACATCACGGTCCTGCCCCACACGCTGCCCGACTGTTTCGATCTCGGCGTGCTGGGCGAAGGCGAACCGGTCATTGGTCGCATTCTGGACGCGCTGGCCGAGGGACGCGCGAGCAGCGCCGCCTGGCGCCAGATCCCCGGCGTCGCCTGGCATGAGGCGGGAGGGGTTCAGGTCAATGGCGAACGCCAAACCGTCGACGATCTGGACGCGCTGCCCTGGCCGGATCGCGAAGGGCTGGGCGGAGGCTGGGCGTGGCCCCCACACCGCATTGTCCATCTGATCGCCTCACGAGGTTGCCCCTATGATTGCGCGTTCTGCTCCTCGGGCCGTGAGTGGACCGTCTATCGCCGCTTTTCGCCGGAATATGTGGTTCAGGAGATCACGCACATCCGAGAGCGCTATGATCCGGAACAGATTTTCTTTTTTGATGACCTCTTCGTGGCGGACCGCAAGCATTTCCGACGCTTTTGTGAGCTGCTGCGCGAACGCCGCCTCCATGAAGGCGTTGTCTTTCGCTCGTATGCCCGCGTCAACCTGGTGGATGAAGAACTCGTCGATTTGTTCGAAGCCCATCATTTCCGTTATATCGACTTCGGCTTTGAGTCGCATTGCGAACGGACCCTACGCTATCTGGGCAAAACGGGTGTGACGCCGGAGGTCAATGCCCGCGCGCTGGATCGGATGCGGGGGCGGGCCCTTTCGGTGGGCGCGAACATGATCGTCGGCGCGCCGGATGAGACGCTGGAGGAAATGCAGTCGAGTTATGATTTCATTGCGGACAACCGCGACGTGATCGACCGGTTGTCCGTCGGGCCGTTGATGACCATGCCGGGCACGCGGGTTTGGCGCGAAGCCCTGGAGCGCGAACTCGTATCCGAAACCATGGATGACTGGAGCCGGCTGAGCAACGAGCCGGACGCCTGGACGCCGGAACGATATATTCTGTTGAATCAACGGATCGCCCCCGACGCCTTCGCCGATTTCCTGCGCCGCTTCTGGGCGCTTCAGGAAGAAATCAATCAAAAAGGACAATTGCGCGAGGCGGCCATGGACCGAATGTTCCATGAAGCGACCCTTCGCCAGTTGAAAGATGAACTCAAGGCCCTGAAAGGCTCGCGACTGGTTCGCGGCGCCCTGTGGCTGCGGGATCGGCTGGGGCGGTCCACCACACCCCGACGCTCCTGATTTTGGATAAAGGAAGCCATCATCGCTCATGACATTTATTGAAAGCGCCATACTGGGCCTGGTTCAGGGCCTGACCGAATTTCTGCCCGTGAGCAGTTCCGGGCACCTGGTCTTGGGACAACACCTGCTCCAGACCGAAGTGGACGCGACGCTGATCTTCGAAGTGCTGGTCCATCTGGGCACACTGGCAGCCGTGGTGACGGTTTATCGTCGCGAGATCTGGAATCTGATCCGTTATCTCTTCGTCCAGGCCCCGCAACTGATAAAGGAGCGCGGCTGGCGAAACGGCGGCGCCGAAGCCTTCTGGCGGCGGGAGGACGGACGATTTATCACCGGCGTCGTTGTCATCACGATCATCACGGGGGTCGTGGGGCTGGCCATCAAGGATACGATTGAGCCTTTATTCCAGAGCGTTTCGGCCGTCGGAATCGCCCTGATGATTACCGCGCTGTTGCTGACCCTTTCCATCCTGGGGCGGGAACGCTTTCAGGACGCCGGCGCGATTCCCTTATGGGTCTTCATCGCTGTGGGGGTGGCCCAGACAATGGCCTTGACGCCGGGCATCAGCCGGTCGGGATCGACGATCGCCGTGGCCCTGTTGCTGGGCGTGGATCGCAAAACGGCCGGGGCGTTATCGTTCATCGCCTCCATCCCGGCCATCCTGGGCGCCACCCTCCTGGAAGTGAAAGACGGTCCGCTGGATTTCCAGACGCTGGCGCCCTCGCTGCTTGGCATGGGGGTGGCCGCCGTGGTCGGCTGGGTGGCGCTGGTATTCGTTCTGCAATTCGTTCGCCAGGGACGGTTTTGGATTTTCGCCCCCTATTGCCTGATTGTCGGGCTATTGGCCTGGCTGGGTTTCTTTAATTAAACGTGTTTCGCTCAATCGATCGTTCTATTTTTCCAAAAATGGGGTCGACGCAATGGGTTCTGCCATCATATAAGGGCGCCCGGAGCGATCACATCGCTCCGGGCGCCCACAATGGGCCCCGCTTGTTATCCGCGTCTCCCCACCAAGCGCACGAAAAACGAGCAGGGGCCTTATCGGCTCACCCCTTGGGGCCAGCCGACAGGTCGTTTGGATGTGTCAACCGGTGGTTGACGCCGCCTGTTGACACATCCATACTTTCTGCTTTACTATACAGCAAAGAATGGGCCGATTGTTCAAAAAACCGTAAACCCATAAAAATCAATGTTTTCAGCCTTATTCTTTTCTGAATGACCGGCACATATTCGTATTGACTCGCTCACACGGATACATCTATGTTTTCTCTGATTCGTTTGAACCATGATTCAAAGTCGGAGTGAAAAGAGAAGCAAGAATGTCTCAAGTCGCCCCACCCCCATCCGCCACTTGTTTCCCATTCAGTTTTCAAGAGTTGCGGTCCCTTCACGAAATTGCTCAAGTCATGGCCGGCGCCTTGCTTATGCGCGAGGCCATGCAGGAGGTCCTGGATATTTTGTCCCGCGACATGCAGATGCGCCGCGGCATGATCTCCATTCTCCGCCGCGATTTGAAGGAGGTCTATGTCGATGTGGGCCATGGATTCGAAAGCGCCCATGGCGAAGGCGCCACCTATCGGTTGGGCGAAGGCATCACGGGCAAGGTCGTCGAGACGGGCGAATCCATCGCCATCCCCAACCTGGAGCTGTCGCCATTGTTTCTGGACCGATCGGGCATCCGGCAAAACATCGACCGCTCCGACCTGGCCTTCGTCTGTGTGCCCATCAAACTTGAAGGCGAAGTGGTTGGAGCCTTGTCGGTGGACCGGATTCGGGACGAAAATGTAACGGATCTGACCCGGGAGGTTCAGTACCTCGAAGCCGTCGCCCGGCTCTTGTCCCGCCGCGTCCGTGAACGCCGCATCAAGGACGAGAATGAACGCCTGCGCCAGATGATGCGGAAAGGACCGGTTTTTGGTGGATTGATC